>CAXRCG010000138.1:0-16269 GCA_964228885.1 Pseudomonadales bacterium
TCTCCTGCAGCACAGCCCGATCGAAACCGTATTGCTCACAAAGCGCTTCTACTGAATGAAGCTTTTTCTTTGCGAACAGCATGTTAAGTGCGCCCAGTTGCCACTGGAAAGGCAGAACCTTCGTCGGCGATATCTGACGCCAGGATTCTTTCACTAGCGCATCATCGAGCAGCAACCAAGCTTTGCCATCTGCCTTGTTCACCATGGCATCGCCAATAGTCGCACCATAGCTTGACTCGTTAACGAATCGAGCGCCGCGACCGTTCACCATAATGCCCTGCGACCAGGCCCTTGGCGGGTTGATGAATCGCCATGCGGTGGCGCGATCCATATGTGCGGTTTTACCACCTGCTGATTCACCCAACCTGATACCAGCGCCATTATCAGCCGGTGTACCTAGCGGCATACCGGACTTAAACTCAGGACAATGATGATTCACCATAGCCCGGTTAAAAACGAACCCCCCAGCACTCAGACAGACGCCTTGATAGGCTCGAAAATTTAACCACCGGCGTTCGGCACGTTCGATTTCCGCCGCTCTCGTAAAATAGCGGCCCGCCCAACCGTGAACAATGCGCGAACCCGGCAGGAAAAACGGGTAAAGATTCGCCAACAATTTACCTCTGGCCAGGCATTTTTGATACTCACGATATGCGTTAGTGCCGTGCGGTAGTTTGAGGGCCCGCACACCCAGCACCGTTCCTTTCTTATCACAGATAAGTTGCCTTGCTTCTGTCTTGGTGTGGAGTTGTACCCCCAACTTCAAGCATTGCTTTTTGAGCGGATCATAGATCGACCCACCGAGATTAACGGCACTCCGCCCCTTCCGAATAACGCCACGATGGCCCCGCGCAGCAGGCGCTGCATGTCGGGCGTATTGTGGCAGTAAAGAGTTATCCGAGTGATACAGGAAATAATCGACATTGGGATAAGACGTCTTTTCTTTCCAGACAGGACCACTGAACTGCACACCGTGTGACATTAACCAGTCGAGGTTGCCCGCGCTCTGCTCACAAAACCGTCGCAGCGTTGCGTCGTCGATCACGCCCTGAGTCTCGAGCTTTAAATAGTTGAACATGTTCTCCGGAGAATCTTGCTCTCCATTGGCAGTCTGAATGGCTGTACCGCCGCCTGCGTAGACCACACCGCCACTTGCCCGCGTCGCGCCACCACCATCGGCACAGTCGAGTGCAATCACATCAAGACCATTTTCCCTGGCGCGAAGTGCCGCAGTGACGCCGGCACCACCGAAGCCAACAACGACAAAATCAGCGCTGTCGTCCCAGTCAATATCACCGGGCGCTTCTAGAGCCATCGCGGGCTCTATCGTCGAATGCCACGCGGGGTCGTCGGATTTCATTTTTCACTCGATACTTGCATTATGCGTATTATTTTTAACTATATTTGCGTTTTATGAAAGTATTTTTGCGTTCATATTGCTTTATGCAGACTTATTCGCTAATTTGGCGTCAAACCATACTTTATAACGAGGTATCTATGCCAACACCATCTGTAGCGCTTGTAACAGGCGCCACCCGCGGCGCAGGTAAAGGCATCGCCCTTGGCCTCGCCGCTAAGGGTCTGACTGTTTATGTCACAGGCAGATCCAAGCAGATACCCACTGCGACCCTCAAAGGTGAAACACTGTCCGGAACATTGGACGAGACAGTTAGCGCTATTAACGCCGCTGGCGGCACCGGGATTGGCATCACCTGCGATCACAGTGACGACCAACAAACCAAGCGGGTCATTGATCAGATCAGCAGAGAACAGGGGCGACTCGATATTCTCGTTAACAATGCCGCCAACATTCATGAAAACCTGATTGATCCGGGAGGCTTCTGGGAAAAACCGCTTGAACTGGCGGATATTCTTGATGTTGGACTTCGCTCTGCCTATGTCGCTAGCTATTATGCCGCACCTTTGATGATTGAACAGCGCTATGGTTTGATCACTTTCACATCTTCATTCGGGTCCGCCTGCTATATGCACGGTCCTGCTTATGGCGCACAGAAAGTTGGCTACGATAAGCTCGCCACCGACATGGCCGTAGATCTCGAAAACGAAAATGTAGCCGCTGTTTCCCTCTGGCTAGGACCTCAGTTAACTGAACGCACAGAAATTGTTCTGCGTCATCGAGGCGAGCAATACGACGAGTTTATGGCTTTTGGAGAAACCCCTCAGTTTAATGGCAGAATTATCCACGCATTAGCCAGCGACGAAGCGCTAATGGACAAATCAGGACAAACACTGGTTACCGCTGAACTTGCCATGGAGTATGACATTACTGACACTGACGGCAAACAACCACCCTCTTACCGGGATCAGTTGGGGGAGCCGCGAATTCCTCACCCGGCACGGGTTATCTGAGAGCCTCAGCGGAAAACTTCGCATTAAGACATCAATGAAAAGGTTTGTTTTGCTTTCAAAACAAACCTTTTGCTTCCACCTCGGGTTCAGACCGCACAAAGCAAACCAGAGAAAAACAACTAATACTTGCCGCTTGCCGAGACAGCCTCTGGCGCGGGCGGCATCCACTTAACGGTATATACACCGTTAACCTTTTGCTGCCTTACTGCCGCTTCGCTGCGCGGATTGTAAAACTGGCGATACCATTCGCGCGCTTTGTGAAACGGGCCATCACTCTTAATTTGCAATATCTGAACTACTGGCCGCTTGCTGGCCCAGACCTCAAAATCCTGCGCGAATGCTAGCCTGCTCGATTCCTGATATTCACGCGAAACGATGACATCTTCGTCTGTCGGCGAAGCATTCTCGACTTTAACCATCAATCCGTGCCATGCCTTCACCGAACCATCATCAACGGGCGTATGCGTGATGTACATGATGGCCTCATATAGACCAGTTACCCTCGACAGTAGTATGCCGGGACCTGTATACCATGTATCTGTTTCTAGGATTTCAGCCCCCTCAGCCAGCGTCTTATGACCACCGCCCTGACGCTGAATAGCCAGGTGTCCACGAAACTCATTTTCGAAATACTCAAGCGTTGAACCGTGAATCGGCCCTAGATGTCCACAATCGCATATGTTGTCAACGACTTCCTGAGGATGGGATGGCAAGACGCCAAGATGATCTATTTTCCAACGGACCCAATGTGGCTCATCCCATTCAGGCAGATCAGGCAAATCATAGTCCGGCTCACCATCTTCAGGATCATGCCACATATAGATACACCCATAGCGCTCAACAACAGGCCAAGTTTTAATGCAAGCGGCAGAAGGGATAGGACCGTCGTGGTAAGGAATATCATCGCATTTACCGTCGGGCGCAAAACGCCAGGCATGATAAGGACAACGGATAGAATCGCCTTCAATCTGACCGTCAATAACAACATAAGAAGTCGTATTTCTCCCGAGATGCGTACCCATATGCGGGCAATAAGCATCCATCAGAAAAACCTTTCCGCTCTCACCTCGATAAATAACAAAGTCGCGGCCAAAAAACCTCAACGGCAGCGCTTTCATCTGCACTTCATCAGCCTCTGCAATCATGAACCAACCGCGGGGAAATTGATGGATGCCCAATCCGTATTCTTGGGTCGTCGCCATAGCCACCTCTAACTTGTGAGTTAATTGATCCAACTCGCACACTCAAAACACTGCTCTAATTTAGAAATCTACTAAAAAAGCCGTCTCGTGAACAGCAAGATCAGAGCAGCTTCACTTTTTCACAGTTTATTGTCAATATATTTGCGAATTAAGAAATTAAAAACACTTTAAACTAGCTTTATGCAGCTTTTGCTATCTATTTTTAGATGACCCCCCCTTAAGTGTCCTGCTGAATACAGACACCCATCCAACATAGGTGCCGCTAATGACAAATTCGCACTTTATCCCGTCTATAAAGCGCATATTGATAGTTTTATTTGTTTTTATTTACTTTATGCACATTTTAATTGACATTTTTAGCGCATTAAATGAAACTCCTTGATCTTTCGAGCCTAAAAACAATAAGAGGGGAAAAATGAATCAGCTAAAATCAATCAACGAAAGCCGCTGGCTGCTCGCACTTCTGTTACCAATTTTCTGCAGCGGCTATTCGAGTAGCACCATGAGCGCTGAACCTTCATTTGTCATCGAAGAACTGGTCGTGACGGCGCGAAAAAGAAGCGAAAACATGCAGGATGTTCCGGCTGCAATCAGCGCCTTTAGCGCCGAGGCGCTGCAAAATAATGCGGCGGAAAACATCATCGAGATTGAAAACCTCACCCCCAATATCACAATAAACGAAACCAGCGGCCTGAACCCTGGATCCATTCAGGTTTTCGTAAGGGGTATCGGCAATGATGCTGGTTTTGCGCAGGGTGTGGGTATCTACGTCGACGATGTATACCTAAATCGTGTCAGCGGCGCGCTGCTTGACCTTTACGATATCGAAAGAGTTGAAGTGCTCAAGGGGCCGCAGGGCAACCTCTATGGGCGTAACACCATCGGCGGCGCCATCAAGTACATCAGCCGTGCTCCAACAGAAGAGACTGAAGGAAGCCTGGAAGTAAAAACCGGATCGGACAGTCTTATCAAGGTAAAAGGCAGCATCTCTGGTGCACTTTCAGACAACCTCTTGGCCGGTTTAAGCTTCTCCGTTACAAACCGTGATGGCTATCAAACCAATCTCTTCGATGGTGGCGAGTATGCCAGCGAAGACAAGAGCGCGATTCGCGGCACACTGCTATGGAATGCATCAGACACAGTTTCTGTCAAATTGACCGCTGATATATTTCAGGACAATTCAGACCCTGTTATCGCCAACCGAGTCGCCATCGAACAGACAGGTGCTGCAGGTCTAGATACTTTCAGTTTCCTCCTCGGCGGCGCGAGTATGTTTTTCCCTGGCTCAGGCTTCCTGCAGGAACCTATCGACACGAGCCTTCCAACTGATGTCGATCATGTCAATACAGCGCACACCACAAATGGTTTTGATCGCTTTGAGATCGACGCAAAGAATGTCTCTGCCACAGTCAAATGGGACATTAATGATCGCTGGAGTGTGAAGTCAGTCACTTCCCAGAGGAACCTCGACAATGTATTGCCGTTCGATTTCGATGGTAGTCATCAGGTGTTTATCAACACGATTCACGATCGCGAGCAAGAAGACTTCAGCCAGGAATTGCAATTCAATTATTCAGGTGAGAGTGTCAATGCCGTTTTCGGCTTTTATTATCTAGATGCAGCTCAATCAGTTCAAAACTTCACTGAACAATCACCTCTACTCAGAATTTTGACCGCGCACGACCGGATCGGAAGCCAGGATGATCGGAATACAAAGTCACTCTCTGCCTACGGTAATATCGATTGGGATATTAATGACCAATGGCAGCTTTCGCTGGGCGGCCGATACACTAAAGATGAAAAGGATATCACCCAAGCATCTGACGTGACGATTACACAGTACGCTGCAGCATTCACTAGTTTAACTGGTCAAGCACCCTTGGTTCTTTTACCTGGTCAGGAAGCTGCTTTCTCATCTTTGCCTTTCTTCCAGTTCTTCATTCCACATTTTGGCAACGATGGATCTTTCCTTAGCGCTGGGAACCAGGTTGATGTGGAGACCTTTTCTACATTCAGAACTGGTGGCGACGAATGGACTGAATTTTCACCCAGTGCGAAGATCGCATTCCGTCCTAATCAAGACATGTTGCTTTATGCTGGCTTCTCGTCGGGTTTTAAATCAGGAGGGTTCGATACGTCCGGGTCAGAAACGAGAACCGTTTCCTATAAACCTGAGATTGTTGATACGTTTAGCCTGGGTTTAAAGTCAACACTCGCTAACGGCAGTCTTCAATTTAATATGGAACTGTTCAGCAATGACTACACTGAGAAGCAGTTGCAATCTATCGCCCTCCTTCCAACCGGGCTCGAATCGATCACAGACAATGTTGGTAAAGTTGAGTCAACAGGTGCAGAAATTGAGATTGTCTGGTTACCGCCAGTCGAAGGCCTTACGCTTAATCTCAATCTAGGCTTCCTAAATTCAGACATCGAAGAGTTCATTGAACTACAGGACGACGGTGCTGGTGGCTTTAATGCAGTTAATGTTGCGAGCAACTTTGAACTGGGTTACGCGCCAGAAACGACCGCGCAAGCCGGCGTTCGTTATGACTTTGCTGTGAAAGGCAATCAGGTAACACTGGGCACTAATGTCGCCTATCGATCTGAGTTGTTTACCAACTCTCCGATCGATATCACCAACCCTTTCTTCCTCAACGCTGAGTCAGAAAGTCGCACAATGTGGAACGCAATGCTAGCGTTCCGTTCAGAATCTGGTCACTGGCGTGTTGCGCTTGAAGGTAAGAACTTGAGCGACGAAAGATCGCTGGTCAATACATTTAATGTGACGAACTTCATCACGGGCGGATATACTCGCGGCCGAACATGGGCCTTATCCCTTCAGTATGATATGTAGTTAAAAGCGTGTATTGGCAAGGCTGCAACTCTTTTTACCCCTCTAATTGCAGTCTTCGCCAATACCTTTTTTCGCCTGCGTTACTCACCATCTACCGGCATCAAACCTCTCTCAATTCCCGCCCATCTTGTTCGCGCTGAACGCCTCTTTCTGGACTCATGGCAGCCACTCAATTAGCGCTACAATTAGCCCTTGATACACCTTTTTCCATGACAGGTTTAAACATTTCACTGATTCAAACAAAGCTGAGGCCTGACCAAAAACAAATAGATAGGAGTCAAGCATGAACAAAATTACGGTTTTAATATTGCTCACTCTGTGCTCTTCACTGGCCTACGCGCTTGAGAACAACGACGATATAGACGCTCAGCTATTGCCGCTAAATGGTACAGAAAACGCGCGAGACCTAGGCGGTTATATAACGCAAGATAATCAAATCGTTCGGCCTCGGCTGCTCTACCGTGCTGACAGCCTAGCAGCCCTAAATGATTCCGACCTTGCTTACCTAAAGACTCTCAACCTGTCTGCAGTCACCGACCTAAGAAGCGCGTCAGAGAGAATAGCGGCCCCCGATCGACTTCCGTTACAGTCACCACCCATCAAGTACAACACGCTCAACATCAACAATACGACGGTAAACATTCCTGAACTTCGCTACAAAATATTCGAGGGTCGCTTGTCCAGTAGTGAGCTTCTTGCGCTCACCAACCGCGAAAGCTATGTCACTGACCCAGCCATAAGGCGCGAATGGGGAAACTGGCTTAAGAGCCTTACACAGCCGGACAATGTGCCTCATCTGTTTCATTGCACCGCTGGAAAAGACCGTACAGGGTTCGCTGCAGCTATTTTGTTACTGACTCTGGGCGTTAGTGAACAGCAGGTCATTGATGACTTTCTATTAAGCAACGCTTTCCTTGCAGATCAAATTGACAAAAACCTAAAAACAATCGCTTCGCGCTCTAAAACGCCTTTGAATGAAACGGCACTTCGCCAGGTGCTTGGTGTTACCTCGTCCAGTCTCGAAGGCGCCTTTGCCGCAATGCGAAGTTCATTCGGCTCGATAGACAATTTCATTGAACAAGGCTTGGGTATCGAGCAAAAAACACGAGAGAAACTAAAAGAAATATTCTTGGCAGATTTAACGACTGTCAGTACTCGCCTAACTTCTCGTGAAATTCTAGAGACTTTTGCCAACGTCAGAGACGAGGCTGCGTTGCGCGATGCCAACCGGACACGGGCAGTGAACCACTGGTATGCAGACGGCACTTTCACCACCGAGTGGTCCAACGAACTCTCCCAAGGAACCGTCATCGGCAGTTGGTTATCTGAAAATAATCAACGCTGCGTGATCATTGCCGAGGGACAGCAAAACACGGAGGGACAAAAAAGGTGCAGTCCTATTTATCGCTTTAAACACCGTTACTTCTCTTTAAATCCCAACGGATCGATTCACGCGCAACATCTACTGTCGCCAATTGGAGCACCCCTTCATAAAAATGATTGACCCTACCGCATGTCTCCAGATACCGGTAAGCACATTGTAAGAAAAATCGAGAATCAACTCGAAAAACAGTCTAGGCAAGGTACGTCAGCAGAAGCGAACGCAATAGAGGCCAGTTCACTGCCTTCTTAGAATGACGAGCTGCCCCATTAACCGAACCTCTCACGCAACAAATTCTTCTGTACCTTTCCCATCGCATTGCGCGGCAAGGCATCAATTGTCTCAACCCGTTTGGGCACTTTAAAATTTGCCAATTGCGCCTTGCACTGAGCAATAACTTCACCAGCCGAAGGGGCATTGCCATCCGGGATAATGATCGCCAGCGCTACCTCACCAAAGTCGGCGTGGGAAACACCCACCACGGCTGATTCCTTCACCCCTGCCATATCATCGATAACAAGTTCAATTTCCTTGGGGTAAACATTCAAACCGCCGCTGATAATCATATCCTTCGAACGGCCTACGATAGAGACATAACCATCGGCATCTTTTGTTGCCTTGTCACCGGTGTTGAAGAACCCGTCCTCAGTAAAATCTTCGGCTGTTTTTTCAGGCATTCTCCAGTATCCAGGAAAAACATTGGGTCCCTGCACCTGCAGGTTACCAGTCTCACCCACAGGGAGAACCTGACCAAAATCATCGACAACTCTTACAGCCACGCCTGGCAGCGCAAGTCCCACTGTACCGGCACGTCGTTCACCATCAAGGGGGTTTGACGTATTCATACCGGTTTCGGTCATGCCGTAGCGTTCAAGAATGGCGTGGCCACAACGCGTCTGAAATTCTTCAAATGTTTCCGATAGCAAAGGGGCAGAACCAGAGACAAACAGTCGCATGTTGGCACAACACGCCGCACCAAAATTAGGATTTGATAACAGGCGCGTATAATAAGTAGGCACACCCATCATTACAGTGCACCCTGGTAGCGCTGAAACTGCCGCTGAATCGGAGTAGCCGCTATGCCAAACCATGCTGGCACCGCTCATCAGAACACAGCTCACACCGACAAACAGGCCGTGAACATGATAAATAGGCAACATATGTAACAATCGGTCGACAGCGGTAAATCCCCAGGCACTCACAAGCGTCTCGGCATTTTTTCGCAGATTGTCATGACTCAACATAATACCTTTTGGCTGCCCAGTAGTGCCGGAGGAATAGAGCAAAGCAGCCATATCGTTACCAAGCATTTCTGCGATATCGTGGTCAGTGCTATTAGTTAACGCCATTTCAGTCAGAGACCCATTGCCATCTGCATTAAGCGAGAGTATGGCTTTTACGCCCGAGCCTGCTTCTGTCGCAGATAGCGCTAACTCAACTGTTGCCAGAGAATCGGCGTCACAGACCACTATAGTGGGCTCGGCATTACCCAGAAAATACTCGAGTTCCGAAGCTTTGTAAGCAGTATTAAGTGGGTGGTAAACCAATCCAGCGCGAAGGCAGGCGAGATAAAGAAACAGATTTTCGACAGACTTCTCTACCTGAACCGTGACCCTGTCACCGGATTTTGCACCCAGCGCAATCAAACAGTTTGCAATACGTGCTGAAGACTCTTTCGCCTCTCGGTATGAAACACTGCGCCCGTCAGCGGTCACCAGCAAAGCTGTTTCGAGATCAGACGGAAAGTGTCGTTTGAAGTGCGCAAAAAGGTTGGCATTACTGCTCATACATAAGGTTCCTGAGCCAGATGTTCTTGTTGGCGGTCAATTGTAAAGCAATTTTCTAAGCCTCGTCGAATCTCTGGCTAGACAATTTAGAAGAATCGTTTCAACGGAGAATTCGAAGAGACATTTCAGAAGAACTGATGCTTAAAGCTGTTCCAGATAAGAGTGACATGTTAAATTCCTGCGGTTATTTTTGAATCATAGCAGCCCGCCTGCACGTAATAGAAAGCAAAGGAACAGCTTCATGACCCATCCAGATCAAACGCCCTATCAAGAAGCCGACGCATGTCTGGCTCTCATGCGCGCAGAGGTTGACGCAGGACTGCAACATTTGAATCGAGCGTGCAGTTCAGCCGGCAGACTATCCGCAGAACACTTGGATGCCCATCAAGAAGTTAGCTACGAACTTGCATTTTGTATCGCTGAACTCGAGGCTTCCATCGTTATGCTAGGGTATGCGCAACAAGTTTCTGCTCAGGACGAATTATGCGAACCAATGGCGCTTTCTTTTTGCGCAGAAAACCTGCGCGGCGTATGGCAGCGCCTGCTAACCCATGCAACTGAATTAGCGCTATCAAACCGACACCTGCTCGACCTGATGGGAAGCGAACCGCTTTCTGGCTTCCTTGCCCGCTTTGGTGGCATCTCTCAGATCGCAGAAATTGGCGCAGCGCTATTAGCCAGAGGTCATGCCCGGCTACCAAGTGGCCTGGATGCAGAAAAGGACATGGTTCGCGACAGCTTCGCCCGATTCGCGGAAGATGTGGTGATGCCGTTGGCAGAAGAAATTCATCGTTTTGATCAGGACATCCCAGACGAAATCATATCGGCGGCCGCAGATATGGGCTGTTTCGGTTCCTGTATCCCAGAGCGCTTTGGTGGCCTGATGCCCGATAAGCGAAGTGACAGCCTTGGTATGCTTGTCGTGACAGAGGAGCTATCTCGCGGTTCACTGGGCGCAGCAGGCAGCCTCATCACACGTCCTGAAATAGCAGCACGTGCATTGCTTTTGGGCGGAACTGAGGAACAAAAGTCTACCTGGTTACCGCGCATGGCAGCCGGAGAAAAACTTGTTGGTATCTCAATCACCGAACCGGACTTCGGCTCAGACGTCGCTTCTCTGTCACTGAAGGCAACAAAGGTTGACGGCGGCTGGCAGCTTAATGGCGCGAAAACCTGGTGTACATTTGCGGGCCGAGCGGACGTGCTGGTTGTCATCGCACGTAGCAATCCTGACAGAAACTCGCCAGAGGGTAAGGGTCATAAAGGCTTAAGTATGTTTTTAGTCGAGAAACCTCGATTTATGGGGCACGAATTCAGCTACGAAAGTCCGACTGGGGGCAGGCTTGTAGGCAAGTCTATTCCAACCATCGGTTATCGCGGTATGCACTCTTTTGACCTGTCTTTCGAGGAACTATTTGTACCCGACGCTGCGCTTGTTGGCGGAGACGAGGGACAAGGTAAAGGTTTTTACAACACCATGGCGGGATTGTCGGGTGGTAGGATTCAA
This sequence comes from Pseudomonadales bacterium, assembly GCA_964228885.1. GTDB lineage: Bacteria > Pseudomonadota > Gammaproteobacteria > Pseudomonadales > Azotimanducaceae > UBA4582. The sequence continues at coordinate 11,102 of CAXRCG010000138.1, forward strand.
ACCGCAGCCCGCGCCTCCGGCGTGATGCAGGCGGCGATCGAACGCGCCGTGCGCTATGCAAACGACAGGAAGGTATTCGGTGCACCCGTAGGCGACTATCAGCTCACACAGGTAAAACTTGGCCGCATGCTATCGGCGCTAACCGCGGGACGCCAATTTAGCTATGCCGTTGCTAGAATGATGGATGAAGGCGGCGGAAAAATGGAAGCTAGTCTCGTAAAACTCTATAGCTGTCGAGCGGCAGAATGGGTAACCCGCGAGGCCATGCAAATCCACGGTGGTATGGGGTACGCTGAAGAAAGTGACGTAAGCCGCTATTTTGTAGACGCACGCGTCTTGTCCATATTTGAGGGTGCAGAAGAAACTCTCGCGCTTAAGGTGATCGCTCGAGATCTGATCACCAATGCTCGAGAAGAAAACCTAGCTTAAGACGACACCGAAACGAAAATAAACACCTCTTAGGAGAGCATCATGCAGGACGTTCTATCGGGTTTACGTATCGTGGAGGGCAGCGCTTTCGTCGCCGCCCCCTCCGGCGGCATGACGCTCGCGCAACTCGGCGCAGACGTGATTCGTTTTGATCCCATCGGCGGAGGCATTGACTACCGTCGTTGGCCAGTGACCGAAAACAACGAGAGTATCTATTGGCATAGCCTGAACAAGGGCAAACGCTCGATTGCCGTTGATTTCAAGAAACCCGAGGGACGTGAACTGCTCACGCAATTGATCACCTCTTCTGGCGATGACTGCGGTCTGTTTTCGACTAACTTCCCTGCTAAGGGTTGGTTATCCGATGAGAGCCTTCGCGCTCACCGGGAAGACTTGATCTATCTCAACCTAACCGGCGACCGTCATGGCGGCAGCGCCTTGGACTATACTGTGAACAGCAGACTAGGCTTGCCCTTTTTGACTGGCACCAACGCCAGTGCAGAGGGAGCGCCGGTTAACAACCCACTACCAGCATGGGACGTTATAGCCGGACAACACATTGCGATTGGTCTACTTGCGGCGGAACGGCAAAGAAGCCGCACAGGCAAAGGCCAATTCGTCAAGCTAGCATTGGCTGATGTCGCGTTCGCTACCATGGGACATCTTGGATACATTGGTGAGGCAACGATTAACCAGGGTGAGCGTGAAGCGATTGGCAATCATATCTACGGCACGTTTGGACGTGACTTTAAAAGCCGCGATGGACGGCGTGTGATGATCGTTGGCGTAAGCGCAAATCAATGGCAATCAATCCTAAAGGTGACTGAGCAGACAGAGGCGATTGCAGAGCTAGCCAACAGATTAGGCTTGGATTTCAATCGTGAAGGAGATCGTTATGAGGGTCGCGAGGCTATTTGCGATCTGCTTGAACCATGGTTTGCCGAGCGGGAATTTGGGCCATTGGTTGAAGAACTTGAAAGCGCCGGCGTCTGTTGGGGCAAGTATCAGACAGTGACAGAAATGGTTAGCTCAGACCCCGACTGCACGATCGATAATCCGCTATTCGAATCAGTCGAACAGCCCGGTATCGGCACATACCTAGTTCCTCAAAACCCTCTGGGTTTTACGGCGGCTGAAAGACACCCGGTATCCCCCGCACCACGATTAGGTCAGCACACTGATGAGATTCTTGCAGATATTCTTGGCCTCGGCAGCAGCGAGATTGGTCGCTATCATGACGAGGGTATTGTTGCGGGAGGCTGATCGATCAAACTCGCTGCAGCGAAAGTAGGCGCGTTATCATTTTGGGTCGAGCCGGACCATGAAATATACTGAAACGAAATATAGATGAAGGACCTAAGTTATGGCATTTTTTGTTCGCGACGATATCAGCCTTTACTACGAAGTCCATGGTGAAGGGCATCCAGTATTACTTATCGCACCAGGTGGCATGAGGTCAGCTGTGAGCTTCTGGCAAGGGTCAGAATGGAACCCCATCACAACACTAGCCCCCCATTTTCGCGTCATCGCGATGGACCAACGCAACGCTGGTCAATCAAAGGGACCGGTCTCGGGTAGTGATGGCTGGCATAGCTATACAGAGGACCAACTTGCGCTGCTCGATCACCTCGGTATTGAAAAAACACATGTGTTAGGCGGCTGCATTGGTGGTCCCTACACATTTGGCTTAATGCAAGCGGCACCTGACAGAATAACAGCGGCCGTCCTGCAACAATCTATTGGCTTCGACGGCACTAATCGCCAGCTCATGTACGATATGTTTGATAGCTGGAAAGAGGGTCTGAAGCAAGACATGCCGGACGTGACCGATGCGGAATGGGCAACATTCAGAGGTAACATGTACGACGGCGATTTCGATTTTAATGTCGGTCGAGAATTCGTCGCCGCGTGTCAGTTGCCAATGCTTGTCCTCATGGGAAATGATGCCTATCACCCCATGCAAACGTCGCGGGAAATCGCCGAAATAGCACCGAATGCCACATTGATTGAAGACTGGAAGTCAGAACCCGATAACACGGCCCGTCATGTTATCGCGTTTTTACAGCGACACACTTAGCGCCCACTCCGCCGTTTTATTCAACTCGGATAGTCGCTTTCTCAATCTTTACCTGTTCACTGGTTTGCCCAGAGCGACTACCCACCGCTTCAAGCATGGCGAGCGTCTCTTCACCTGCGACAATTTCGCCGAAGATCGTATGTTTACCATCAAGGTATTGCGTTGGCACAAAAGTGATAAAAAATTGACTACCATCGGTGCCCGGACCTGCATTTGCCATACTTAACAACCCGGGTTTGTCATGACTAGTGGTCCCGTCAAATTCCCCGGCATATCGATAACCCGGTCCTCCTCGCCCTGTTCCTGTGGGGTCACCACCCTGCGCCATAAATCCGGGGATAATTCGATGAAAAACCACATCATCGTAAAATCCCAATTCTGTCAGAAACTTTGTGCTCGACACATGCATAGGTGCCCTTTTGTGGTAAAGCCTGAATGACATGGTGCCCTTGTTGGTCTCAAGATCCCAATAGTAAGTTTTATCATTCTCAAAAGAGAACATTGGGGGCAGCGCCAAGTTTTGCTTCCAATCTGGATTGCTGCGGTCGATACCATCCGCTGATTGACTTGTAGCGGTTGTCATTTGCTCCTCAACGACATCCGTTGCATCGATGGCACTATTCCCGCCTCCGCACGAAGCCAACAGCAGTGGCAGCCAAACGGTCGAGCCAGTCAATTTCAAAATTTTGTACATAGGTTTCGGCCCTGATCAATTAGATCAAGCATTTTCCAGACTTACATTGATCAAGGCAATAAAAAAGCCAAGGTTGTGATACGGTGTCGTCTTCAAAATACTACCGAACGATAGAACTGCATGTTTTTTTATCAAGGGCATGTAAAACAACAAAGAAAATACAACGGGCATAAGACGACTTTAATGACAGAAACGAAAAATCCTGACGCTTTATCAAATCATCAATCATCTAGGCACACCGATTCAAATACCAAGAACGATTACTCATCCGCCGCTACAAAATATTACGCGCTCGGATTACTCACCATTGTTTATAGCTTCAACTTCATTGACAGACAGTTGTTATCTATCCTGCAAGAATCAATAAAAGAGGAACTACTGCTATCCGATAGCCAGCTAGGTTTGTTAACCGGCTTCGCGTTCGCTGTATTTTACGTCACAGCTGGCATACCTATCGCGAGACTAGCCGATCGCTCCAACAGACGAAACATCATCGCTTTTTCAGTTGGGCTATGGAGCCTCATGACAGCCCTGAGCGGGCTAGTGCAGAATTATGCCCAATTATTGATTGCGCGAATTGGCGTTGGGATCGGTGAAGCGGGTGGCAGCCCACCCTCTCATTCGATTATCTCGGACATATTTCCGGTTGAGTCACGGGCCAGTGCAATTTCGTTTTATTCAACCGGGGTGAATATTGGCATTCTATTCGGTTTTCTGCTGGGCGGCTGGCTGAACGAATTTTTTGGATGGCGTACCGCATTTTTTGTTGTGGGGGCACCGGGGATCATTATTGCAATCATCGTTCGCTTTACGCTGGCAGAACCTACTAGGGGCCTTTCTGAAAACAAACAAGTGACGCAAGACGCTGTGCCCTTTAAGGATGTGTTGCTGGTGCTGTGGCACAGTATTTCGTTCCGTCATCTGGCACTGGGCGCCGCGCTCAATGCATTTGCTTCCTACAGCACGAGTAACTGGACCGCATCTTTCTTTATCCGCACCCACGATATGACAACCGGCGAACTCGGAACCTGGCTCGCATTAATCATTGGGCTCGGCGGCGCTATCGGGGTGCTTGGTGGCGGGCTGATCGCTGATCGCTTGGGAAGAAAAGACAAACGCTGGTATGCGTGGATACCGGCAATCGCTGGTTTTGTCAGCGTACCCTTTATGATCGGGGTATACACCACAGAGAACGCATACATTGCCCTGATGTGCGCTGTGGTGCCTGGTGTGATGTTCAATGTTTATCTAGGCAATACTATTGCTACAACCCATGGTCTTGTCGGTCTAAGAATGCGGGCAACAGCTTCCGCTATTTTATTCCTTATTCTCAACATGATCGGTCTAGGCATAGGTCCTTGGGCAGTGGGCATTTTAAGCGACTCACTGGCGACGTCGTTGGGTGTTGATTCGCTGCGCTATGCTATGCTTTATATCATTCCTCCGATGATGTTCTGGTCTGCTTGTCACTTCTTCCGTGCCGCGAGAACACTGAGGGAGGATCTGGCAGCGGCACCTGACTAGATTTCTGCCTCTTCACCGGGTCGAGAGAAAAATTCCTCACCGCTACTTTTCAATTGCGGCGGTACTTGTCGTGGCACGTGAATACCAATGGCCCGCTTTGCATTCATATGCTCATGAAGAATTTTGTGACCGGTGGGATTTCCCTTGAACCAATAAGGCGGAAAAGCCACGTCGGTTTGTTCCTCGCGCCAATGATCTTTGTACCTCAGGTAATGATCAACATTTGCATCCGCATCGCCGAGGTGCGTTACCATTATCTCTTTATCCACCTTAACCCTGAAAACAATGTTCTCCACTTTGGCGCGTGCTGGCCAGCCTGAGTGAGGAATTCTCACCGCATCAATTTCTAACTTACCTTGCCGGAGATGCCAAACAGGGTCACCAAACTCGAGCGAAACGCCGGTGACTCTCGCAGCAACAGATTCGAACCCTGCTTGCATTCCT
>CAXRCG010000139.1:0-5443 GCA_964228885.1 Pseudomonadales bacterium
TATGCAGTGCTGGTTTCAAATGAGCTCCGTGGTTTGCTTGAAATTAATGCGATATTGGCAAATTAAATTAGCACAGTGGTGTTAGATGAGCCACACTGCGGCGTGTTTCGATATAGCGAAGACTATGACAAAATTATGCCTTTGTATTATCGGTATTTATTGGGCAGATGGTCATCAAGCGGGGTTGGACGGAGCAGTGAGTAGATTTATTCAAAAGGATGAGCGCGCAGCTGATCTCTCCGAGGTGCGAAGCGATGAACACTTAGACTGGCAAGCGCTGGAAAACTGGCTCAAGACACACTTGGCTGAAAATTCGGGTCTAAATCTGGATGCTAATATGGTTGTTTCCCAGTTTCACGGCGGGCATGCAAATTTAACCTATTGTGTTCGTTTCGGAGAACTCGAATTGGTTGTCCGGCGACCGCCAAAAGGTCATATCGCCCCTGGCGCGCATGATATGAACCGGGAATATCGGGTCTTGAATGGCTTGGCACCTGCCTATAAACCAGCACCGAGGGTGTATGCTTTCTGCGACGATACCCGGGTAATTGGCGCGCCATTTATTGTGGTTGAACGCAGGCAGGGGGTTATTGTAAGAGCAGAAATACCGGGATCAATGCAGGTGCACAAGAATGTCGCGGAACGGATCAGTTACGCGCTGATTGACGCAATGAGAGATTTACATGCATTGAACCCAGAAGCCATAGGGCTTGGCAGGCTAGGAAAACCAGAGGGTTTTGTTGATCGACAACTTAAAGGGTGGCACGAACGCTGGCACCTGTCGCGCCAGTCGCCGCTGCCCCTGTTCGATGAGGTGCATCAGAAACTGGTTAAACATCAGCCAGCGTCAGGTAAGCATTGTATTGTTCACAACGATCTGAAACTTGATAATTGTATGTTTGACCCAGCAGATCCTGACAGAGTGGATTCGGTGTTTGACTGGGATATGGCAACGTTAGGCGACCCGTTGGCTGAACTTGGCACGCTGCTGGGGTACTGGAGAGAGGAGGGCGATGGATTTAACCGGGCACCAACAATCGAGCTTGATATGTCCGCGTTTCCCTCGAGAAAGATGCTGGTGGAACGCTACGCACAGTCGGGCCTTGACCTTGCTTATATCGATTGGTACGAGGCTTTTGCCCTTTGGAAGCACGCAGTCGTGTTGCAGCAACTTCTCGCCCGGCTTGAGTCTGGCGAAAGCAAAGACGAGCGCTTTAGGGCATTCGTAGACACTATTCCCGGTATAGTAGAAGGTGCCGGTCAGATTTTGGGTTAAAAATTTAGATTCTTTAAGGAGAAATTTATCACTAGTACCACAGCGACATCAGAACTACCTGACCTTGAGCAACTCACAAATCAGCTCCAGTCATTTATGGATAAATACATCTATCCCAACGAAGATATTTATCATGAACAATTGAATGCTCTTGATGATCGTTTTTCCACTGTGCCCCTCATGGAAGAGCTCAAACAAAAAGCCAGAGATGAAGGGCTTTGGAATCTCTGGATGCCGAAAAACCATGGTGGGCTAAGCAACGAGGACTATTGTGCTCTGGCAGAAATGATGGGACGCGTACTCTGGGCGCCGGAAGTGTTTAATTGTAATGCGCCGGATACAGGGAACATGGAAGTGTTTATGAAGTACGGTACCGAGGCGCAAAAAGCACAATGGCTAGAGCCCTTGTTGAGCGGGGAAATACGTTCTTCTTATTGCATGACAGAGCCTGATGTTGCATCAAGTGATGCCACCAATGTACGAACCTCAATTATTCGTGAGGGCAATGAGTATGTTATCAACGGGCGCAAATGGTTCATTACCAATGCGCCTTACGAGCGCACGAAGATTTTTATCGTGATGGGGAAGTCCGATGCAGAAAACCCAAACCGACATCTGCAGCAAAGTCAGATTTTAGTACCTAAAGACACCCCTGGTGTGACCGTCGTTAGACCACTGACAACTCTCGGTTATGACGATGCGCCGCTGGGTCACGCCGAGGTGCTCTTTGAGAACGTGCGGGTGCCTGCTGAAAACATTCTGTTGGGAGAAGGGCGCGGTTTCGAGATTTCACAAGGGCGTCTTGGACCAGGCCGCATCCACCACTGCATGCGATTGATTGGTTGCGCTCAGCGTGCCCTTGAGTTTGCTTGTCGTCGTGCAGTCAGTCGTGAAACGTTTGGTCGTAAACTTGCAGAACATCAATCGGTGCTTGAAGACATTGCAAAATCCTACAATGAAATCGAGCAATCAAGACTGCTGACACTAAAAACAGCGCGCAAAATGGACGAAGTAGGGGCAAAAGATTCCCGAGACTTAATCGCTGCGTCGAAAATTACTGTGCCGCTGATGGCGCAGACGGTGATCGATCGCTGTATGCAAATTCATGGTGCTGGTGGTTTAACAGCTGACTATCCGATGGCAGAAGCCTTCAATTATGCGCGGTGGTGCCGACAGGCTGATGGTCCGGATCAGGTACATATGATGGCGTTGGGGAAACAGCTTATTAAACGTTACGCGGAGTAATGTTCCAATAAAGGTATTCGTAATATGTCAGACGAGTTTCATCAGGATCCAGTAGGCCTGCTCGAGGGTATCAACAGTACTCGAGCGATCCGGCGTTACAAGGAGGAATCAATTCCAGACAAGGATTTGAGAGATATGCTGTTTGCGGCGACTCGAGCGCCGAGCGGATCTAATCGGCAACCATTTCGATTTGTAGTGCTGACAGATTCGGAGAAGGCGAAACAGGCCAAAGAACTCATCAAGCAGGGTGCTGAGTCTGTATGGCATGCAAAAAAAACCAATGATCAGTACGACCAACGATCCGGTGCACAAAGTAATTCCCCCAAAGCGCGTATGGCAAGGACCATGGACAGCTATGTCGAGAGTTTTGACAAGGTGCCTGCGTTGATTCTGCCGTGTTTAGTGCGTTACCGGGAACCAACACCGATGGAAGGTGCCTCTGTCTATCCGGCGGTTCAAAATTTACTGCTTGCTGCGCGTGCCCTTGGTTACGGCGGTGTGATCACCGGGTTCCATCATATGGTTGAAACTGAGTTAAAAAATCTTTTGGGTATTCCCCAAGAGGTGTTTGTTAGTTGTACTGTGACCCTCGGCAAACCAAAGGGTAAACATGGTCCGGTTCGACGTCGCCCCATGAACGAGCTGGTTTACGGGGATACTTGGAATGTTTCACCTGGCTGGGCTGTTGATCCCGCGGGTACCCGGCATACCAGTGCTGGTCCACCGAGAAAACCTCGGTGAAAAATCATCAGAGATTATTAGGTCAAGATCTGGCATAGATGGGGTGATCGTGAGACGAGAGGGATGACGTTTGGCAGATAGATCTGTTGAAATGCCAGCCCTAGCCGGTGGTTATCGAGTGCCTCCTGCGAATTCCATCGTTCAATCAACATGAACAATGCGGGATCCGTATCCGAATGATAAACCTCAAAGCGTTCACACCCGGGTTCCAGCAACGAGCCCGCGGCCAGCTCGGCAAGATTTTCAGCCACAGTCGATATATCTATGGGGGCATTCACTGTCAGCACAACATTGTTGTAGATGGTGTTGTTAGTCTGCTGATGTTGGTTCGTCATGCTGCTGATTCCTTCAAAAATGCCGTGACAATAGCGATATATTCGTCAAATTGATCGTGATGCAGCCAGTGACCAGCGTTGTCGATCTCTTTTAGCAGCCCATGACGGAAAAACTGCATGCTGTCATCCTGACCTGTCCGATGTTCGAACCCTTGTTTTGCATTGAGTAACAATGTTGGACAAGTAATCTGTTGCCAAAGTTGATTGATATCAGCCTTGTCCATGCCAAATGGCGTTCTTGAGTGAGTATAGTTATCAAATTTCCAGGTATAGGTACCGTCTTCATTCCGATTGCTACCGTGAGCAGTCAGGTGGCGCGCCCGTTCTTCACTCAGGTGTGGATTCGATTTTTGCATGCGCTGAAAAGCGTCACTTTGGGACTGGTACTTCCGCGGCACTCTGCCTGCAAGGGTTCGGGTACTGTCAATCCACTCTCTGATTCTTTTCTGTGGATGTTCTTCTTCTCTTTGGTACCAAAATGTACCAACCCCTTCGATGGAAGTGAGTGATTTAACTCTATCCGGATAGATGCCAGCGTAAAGGCAGGCGATTGTGCCACCCATTGAATGTGCAATGATATGCACATTCTCGAGATTCTCCTGTTCGATCAACTGTGCAATGTCGTAAACGTAATCAAGATTGTTATAGGGGCTTCCGGCATTCCATTCAGAATCACCATGACCCCGTAGATCGGGCACCACCACATGGTAATGCTGGCATAGAATTTCGCTGGTCCAATCCCAATTGTGGCAGTTGTCCTGTGAACCGTGGATTAGCAGCACATGTTCTGCATCATTATTCCCCCAGTCCAGATAGTGTAACTTGAGGCGATGTGAAAAATAGGTATGAGATGTGGGGCGGGCTTTGTAATTCGGCAAGATCTTTCCCTGTTAATAAGAGGTCGCTTTGGGCTTTAATGCTGTCACAGGCGGGTGAATATTTCCATTTTCCCAGAATCTAATTACTAATCGATAGCGACGACGATTGAGAGACTCAAAATGATAAAAGGGCAATGTCTATGTGGTGGTATGCAATATCAATACGATGGAGAAATCGCCGAATTGGCGATATGTCATTGCAATCAATGTAAAAGAGCTCAGGGTACGCCGTTTGTCACAAATGCGCCCATTCTGCGTAAACATTTTACTCTCCTAACGGGAGAGCATCTGCAGAAGGGATATATGGCCAGCAAAAATAAGCGGCGCGTGTTTTGTTCAAACTGCGGTTCTCCGCTGTTCAGTCAGCGTATTGATCGCCCCGACACGATAAGACTGCGTATAGGTACGGTGACAGAAGGTCACATCCCGAAACCTGATTATCACATTCATTATGAGTCAAGGGCCGCGTGGTTTGAACTGAATGGTGCCGAGGCATGTTATGCATTAGGAAAACCAGGTTAGTACTTACATGATGACAACAACTGATGGAGATATTGTTCGACGAACAACGGCACGCTGGCTCGAGGACATAGTGATTAACCTTAACCTTTGTCCGTTTGCCCGCCGAGAATGGGAAGCTGGTCGGGTAAGGGTCTTTGTCACTGATGCAAAAACAGAATCGGCGTTGGCTGAAGCGTTGGTAGAGGAAGTCAGGCATCTCCTAAACCACGACAAAGTAGAGACAACGTTACTTGTGCATCCTGAGGTCTTAACCGATTTTGAGGAATATAATCAGTTCCTCGATCAAGTAGACCATCTGGTGTCCGAACTCGAACTGGAAGGTGTTCTCCAGGTGGCCACGTTTCACCCTGACTATCAGTTTTTTGGCACTGAACCTGATGCCCTGGATAACTTCACGAACAGGTCGCCATACCCGATGTTGCACCTGTTAAGAGAGGATAGTCTTG
>CAXRCG010000140.1:0-34168 GCA_964228885.1 Pseudomonadales bacterium
GTGACATTTATGCTCCTCAATTGTTCATAGGTTTGAATTACAAAAATTATAATATGCATTTCATATAATAACAACTCAGTTACCTAGTAGGTCAGGTGGTATAGCCGGAGACCCGAATTGACCTGTGAAACTGATACGCTAAGCACGGGTCCTTTCGGAAGCGGCACGTTGTGTCGAAGCGCAGACCATAGGGTGCAACATCAAGTAAGGCGCCGTTTGAATAGCGCCCTCGGGGAAAAAGGTGCGCTTTAGAGATCGTCGGGTATTAGGGCGGGCGGAAACCACTCACACTCAATGACTTCTTGATGTCCCTCATATACTCGCATCCCCATCATGTAGGGTCCTGCCGGGACTGGTAGCCAGTTGTTAGTTTTGGCTGGCCGTGTCGCACTGATGGTTATCGTCAAGCTGCCGTCCTGATTGTAGACAAGCCCTGGTGTGCGATCGCTGATAGACCAACGATCAATTTCGTTTTCAACAAGATACAGGTCCATACCATACGCCGTTAATGACCAAAAAGCATTGCAGGGTGGTAAAGCATCTGCCTCAAATTTGAGAAGAAGCGTCGTTGAGCCGTCGGGTCTGTTTCCCGTTGCGTCTGATTGCACAATGTAGGATCGGTTTTCAATTGCCTGATGGCCGCCTAGACCGAATTTGGCGCCTGCCGCTCGTTTAAGAATGTCTCCGTCAAAACCTGTTGCACCGCGCCCGGTACTCCAGCCGTTTTTAAGTACTGTGCCTGATGCATTACGCCCCATAATAAGTTTATCCCCTTCCTCAACCCCGGCAGCAAGTACTTCTGCCGAAACACTGTCCGGATCATCTACGATTGCCCGGGCTTCTGGAGAAAGCTTTGGGTGCCAAAGTGCCGGAGGGTCGAGTGCTACGTAGCTTTTCAATTCGGTAAAAAAGTCCGCACCTGCTTTTTGGATAGTCGTGGGGCGACCGGCGCGCGCTGTTCGTTCGGTGGGGTGAGAAGGTGGGGCAGTCACGCTAATACTTTGCTGCAGAGAACGCGCTCGGCTGATATCTTCAGGTGATTCTACCAACACGCGAACGATGACCCAAGCAGTCGGAGTACCAATCGTGACGACCTGACTGTCGTCGTTAGCTGGCGGCGTGGCTGGATCGAAAGTTACCTGAACGCTGGTGCCTCCAACGCCATGATGGCGACGACAAACGTAAGCAACATGTGTGTAGGCATCAAGCACCATGACGTTCCAATACCGTTCCGCGTGATCCATAGGTGGGACATCAATTTTCAAATCTCCGTGGCGCAAGTCAAACCAGGCGGACGAGTACAGGGTATCGTTATTCGGCACGACGATTGCTCGGTCACTCGGTGTCGCTAGGTCTTCAACGTGATTCATGGTGCCACTGTCGTTCTTTGAGCACAGTAGCAAACGAGTGCGGTGTACCGATGCGAGAGGAAATCCCCAGATGTACGCTTCAGCGGCGGGGGAGATATCATGAGGTAAAGAGGATTGAGGCATGATGATTAATCGGTTTCCGTAAAAGCTGTAGTTAGCTGGTTAGATTTTGCCGATCGCTGACAGAATTCGCTCTGGGGTAAAAGGTTGTTGTGTCACTTTTCCGCCTAGAGGACTTAAAGCATCGTTGATGGCATTCATGATTGCCGCTGCTGCTGCACCTGTGCCAGCTTCTCCGGCGCCTTTAGCACCAAGTTCTGATTCGCTGGTGGGAGTCTCAATATGCGCAACTTCAATGTCAGGCACATCGGTCATTGTCGGTAGTAGGTAGTTAGACATGGTGCCGTTTAGCAGCTCTCCTTGGTCGTTATACATACATTCTTCAAAAAGGGCGCCGCCGATACCTTGCACAACACCACCACGGATTTGCTCGTCGACTAATTGTGGGTTAATGACTCTGCCGCAATCTTCGACAACGCAGTATTTCTTGAACGCAATCAGGCCTGTCTCGATGTCGACCTCGAGGTAGCAGCCTTGTACGCCGTTGGTAAATGCAAAGGGGTATTGTCTCGGGACATAATGGCGAGTTGCTGCCAGTTCGGCCTGAAAGTCAGGCGGTAAGGTGTCTGGGCGAAAATAACAAATGCGACCGACCTCGGATAAAGGCATTCGGATTTCTCCGTCGCGGTGGTTTACGACATGATTTTCGCGAATATCTAATGAATCAGCATCCGTTTGCAGCATGATTGCAGCAACTTCTAGTATATTTTTACGCAGCGCTTTGCCTGCTTGAACTGCTGCTTCACCAGCAATACCTGCGCCACGAGACCCCCATGTGCCGCCACCATAGGGCGTGACGTCGGTGTCACCGGTGATGACCTTGATGCTGTCTAAAGTGATGCCTAAGGCGCTTGCGACGCACTGTGCCACGATAGTCTCTGAGCCCTGTCCTTGTTCAGTGACGCCAATGGCAACGGTCGTATTGCCGTTGGCATCGAGTCTAACGGTCGCGCCATCCTGCGCAGTGATAGGTGCTCCACCGACGCCGTATGAAGCAGCACCCGGATTGGTCATTTCGATAAATGTTGCGATCCCGATGCCGCGATAGACGCCTCTTTCGCGGGCTGCGGTCTGATCTTTACGCAGCTCGGCATAGCCAATCATTTCCTCTAGTTTATCGAGACTCGCCTGATGTGAAAGTTTTTCGAAGGGCAAACCGCTGGCAGAGGTCGTAGGATAGGCGTCATCAGGGATAAGATTGCGCCGCCGAATTTCCAGCGGGTCCATGCCAATCGCCCGTGCTGCATCATCGACCATGCCCTCGGTGATCATCGTGACAATAGGGTGCCCTACGGCCCGGTACTGTGACATAGGTGTTTTGTTTTGATAGACAACCGTCGCTCGACCCTTGTAGTTACGATTCCTGTATTGGCCGCCGGTAAAATTCAACACTTGCAGGGCTTCCATGGCGCTGGTTCTAGGATAGGCGGAATAGGGTCCAACACCTGTCCAGTCGTCAATCTCGAAAGCGGTAATTTCACCGTCCGCCGTGACCGCGACGCGGGTGTCAATTCGATGATCGCGTGCATGAATGTCCGAAAGAAAGGACTCGCGTCGATCAGCAACAAACTTCACAGGACGACCCAGCATGTAAGATAAGGCAACTGTTGCGAATTCATCAGGATAGGCGTGTACCTTAATACCGTAGGCGCCTCCCACATCGTTGCAAATCACACGTACCTTGTGTGTGTCTAATCCTATGTGCTTTGCAAATAGGCTTTGCATCATGTGTGGGGCTTGAGTTGATTGATAGATTGTCATCTGATCATCAGCGGAACTAAAATCAGCCACGATGCTGCGACTCTCAGGACACACACCGGTGTGACGGTTTGAAATATAGCGTTCCTCAATGGTGTGTGCTGCATGGTCAAAAGATGTCTCTACATCACCAACATCCATTGTTCGATGCCAAGCTAGGTTGTCACCCAGCGTGTCATGGATAATTTCGGCATCTTCACCTAAACCGGCTTCCATGTCAGTCACAACCGGTAGCATTTCCCATTCAACTTCAAGCAGCTCTAGCGCATCCTCAGCCAGCGCCCGAGTGCTGGCAACGATCGCAACAACAGGTTCACCTTCCCAACTTGCTTTTTCAATCGCGAGCGCGTGTTGCTCAGCTGATTTCATTCCTTCAAGATGCGCGAGTACACCGACCCATGGCGCACAAACCTCTGCCATATCGTGTCCGTCAACTACTGCGACGACGCCAGGCGCTTTGAGCGCTTGGTCTTTATCAATATTGTTTATGCGGGCATGTGCGTAGGGCGAGCGAAGAAAAGCGACATGTACCATACGCGGCAATTTTGTGTCGTCGGTATAGTTCCCCTGGCCATTCAGCAGGCGTTTCGCATTGGGACGAGGGACGGTACGCCCGATGTAGCTATTTGGTCGGAAGAGGTGATTGTCATTAGATGCGTCATTCATCTTGCTCACCTACCCGTTCGTTTCTGGATCGTGCTACCGTCTCTACGGCATCAACAATGGCTTCGTAACCAGTACAGCGGCAGTAGTTACCGCTCAGGTACTCGCGTATTTCTTGGCGGCAGGGTTTTGAATTTTGGGTGAGTAGTTCTGCCGACATCATGAGCATTCCCGGTGTACAAAAACCGCATTGCAGCGCGTTTCTGGCGTGAAATGCATCCTGTAAGTCGCGGAACTCGCCGTTTTCTGACGCACCTTCGATCGTGGTGATTTCGTCACCTTCAACTTGCACCGCCAGCATTGTGCAAGCTCGCGCTGTTTGTCCATTGATGTTGACCGTGCATGCACCGCAGACGCCAGATTCGCACCCGATATGGGTGCCGGTAAGTTCTAATTCAATTCGCAAAAAGTCTGCTAAAGACATACGTGGCTCGACAATTTTTGCCTGCAACTCGCCATTAACACTTAACGAAATGAGTCTTTTTTCTGTGGTCATCTATCCCTCACCGTGAGCCGATGCAAACTGTGCAAGAACGCGTCGGGTGAGCACCTTGGCATAATGCATTCTGAGTTTTGCTGAACAATGGATATCATCGGACGGATGCAGATCTTCAGAAAGTGCAGCGTCCAGTTCGGCAGGCGGCACATCATTGATGGCACAACCCTCGATCACTGAAATAGTATTCACCGCCAGCCGGGGGGTCTCATCTGTACCGAAGAATACCAGTTTCAGGTCTTGAACAGATTGATACGTAATCTTTCCGTGTGCAGCAACGCCACACATCGCGGATCCGGTTTTACGCCTTGCTATTTCGTGGAAGGCAGACCGAAACCCGACGCGGTTTTTTGGCACATCGACGCGGGTAAGAATTTCATCGTTGTCTAGGGCTGTTTCGTTTCGGCCTGTAAAGAAATTTTCAGCAGCAATCGTACGTTTTGAACCGGCTCGGGCTAATTCAAAGTTCGCGCCCAAGGCACACAAACATGCGGGAAGTTCTGCGCCGGGATCAGCCATGGAAACGCTGCCGCCGATAGTGCCGCGGTTCCGAATCGCAGGGCTGCCAATTTCAGGTATTGCCATTTTGAGTAGTGGCGCATGTTCGGCAATTAGTGCCGAAGCCTCAATTTCCCGATAACGGCTTATTGCACCTAAACATACGCTGTTCTCGCTTTCCTCTATTGATGACAGCGCGCTCAGCCCGTTGATGTCGATTACAGTCGCGGTAGACCTTAACCGCTGATTAAAATCAGGAATGAGGCTTTGACCACCGGCAAGAATTGCAGATTCGGCGCCATGACGGCGACGTAGTTCTAGGGCTTCTTCCAGTGATGCAGGTTTGACGTAATTAAAGGGTGCTGGTTTCAATGCTCCTCCTTGCGGTGGCTAGTTGATGCCCCTGTCATAAAAATGAGCCGTTTATGCCTCGTTTCCGTCGTCAGCTGGCCAAACCTCATTTAGTACTCTGAAGGCGGTCATCGCCACTGGCCAACCTGCATAGTGAGCAACATGGGTAATGGCCGCTTCTAGTTTTTCTCGGGGTATGCCGACGTTGCGAGCACCAACAAAATGCAATTTCTGCTCTGATTCCCGATTCAATGCAATCAAGGTTACGCAGGTAGCGAACGAACGATCAGCAAGCGCTAGATCATCGCCCTGCCAAAGGTCGCCAAACAAGTGTTCAATTGTGTAAGTACTAAATTTTTCTGGCAGCGGTATGCCGCCGGCACCTGTGCCCTCGAGCAACGTGCCAACCATTGCCATGCCCTTTTCGCGTTTGTCGCTCATTTTTCGCCCCCCTTATTTGCCAGCCAGTGATGTGTGTCACGTTTTTACTGAATTAATCTCGTTGTCAGATTTGTCGAGACGCAACGTCTAGATTATAGCGAATCTTTGTTTTTATCAATTCGCGGGCAAATCTATAGCGATATCGACTCATGAGCTTTACTCAATCCCGCTAAAGGCTTGATCGACGAGTTTGCGAACAAATGTTGCATCCACTTGCTCGAATCGAATCATGACCTTGTACCAGATGGCGCCGTAAAGCTGATGAATTAATACATTCACGTTTTTAACGGTGGGTGCCACATTTTTTGATTTTGCTAACTTAAATGCTTCGAGAATCAGTTCGATTCTCGGAAGATAAATGGTCGACTCCATTTGTTGATGTAATTCGGGGTTTCGATGAGCCTCGGAGATAAGGCAAATCACTGCCTGGCGACAATCAGTTCGGCCGATGTGTTGCCCGAGTTTCAGAAGCGTTGCCTTCAGATAACGCTTGATTGGAACAGACCCATCATATTCGAGCACTTCTGGTAGCAAGCGGTCTCTCAGCACTTCCAGTACAAGTTCAGCTTTTGAGCCCCACCAACGATAAATGGTCTGTTTGCCGACACCTGCTTTGGCTGCCACGTTCTCAATGGTGAGATTTACGTAGCCATCAGTTGCGAGTAACTCGGCAGTTGCTTCAATAATGGCGTTGTGAGAGTCAGCATTTCGGCGTGACCCACTTGATTTTGAAGCCAAGAAGACCCCCAATAGTTAAATTTTCATCAATCGTAACGCGTTTAAAACTTCAGCGTCTCCTGAAGCACGCGCAAATAATTGACAGTTTTCAAACAACTTGTTCAAAGTTCGTATTTGAATTCCGCTATTTTTTCTCCATCACTTGTTTGATCGGGCCCGGAAAAAATCTGTTGGTTGTTTCTTGATAGGCACGATATTCCGGACGTTTTTGTAGCGAATAGTATTCTGATGGTTCTGCGCCAGTATCATAGACTAGGGTGGAGTACATCTTCCACGAAGCCATGAGTAGCCCGGCGCCTAACGCTAACCAGATGATAAAATTTTCTATGTCGTATAGCGCTATGAACGAAGGAATTGCTGCGATGATCAATCCATTCCAGACCATCCACTCTGCAAAATAGTTTGGATGACGGCTGTACTTCCACAATCCGACATTACAGACCCTGTTCCTCTTGCCGGCTTTTTTCATGTCGCGTAAAAAGGTGAGCTTTTGAGTATCCGCGATTGATTCCATCGAAAAGGCGCCGATCCAAACCAGCATGCCGACGATTTCTAGAAAGTGTATGTGTTGATTCGCGTTTGCACCAATAACAAAGGCAGGCATCGCTAAAAAGGACGCGTTAGCGAGCCCTTGCCAGAGGGCATCAACTTGCATCGCCAGTTGTGTATTGGTTTTGCCAGACGCGATCCATCGTTGTTTCTGATATTCATAGCGTGGAAATTCTTGTTTTAGCCTTCCCATCGACCACAACTTTAGCGCGCCGAAACCCATGCGGCCTCCGACCGCAAGATAAACGACGCTCACAAGAGCCGTCCGCAGCGGGTCGCCGCTGCTTAAGAACCAAGTTAATGCACCAATGAGCATTAAGCCAAGTGGCCAGCCAATATCGACATAAGACATCCGATGCGTCTTCCAAATCGGAATGCAGACCACCAGACTAAATAGCACTAACTGCAGCAAACCGTTATATAAGCCAATCACTGCAAAGGAATCGGTGATCAACAACAAGGTCCAGCCTGCGATGAATGGAAGGAGGGGTGTGAAATATTTCATAACATTATCTACTTGTCCGATTGTCGCTCGCTAAGCCACTCGTGCTGTCCGATCTTTGTTTCAGGCTGATCGGCTACTTTACCGCACAACATCGTTTGTAGCGATGAGGCATGTTGGTAAGTTACTCGTCTTGTTCAGTGTCTTGATGCGAGAGTTTGTTTGCGCCATCAGGCATACGCGTTGAACCTGGTCTAACAAGCGCTCATGTCTAGTTAGGTGTTGTGCTTAGTGGGCTGGGTCGTTAGGAGAAAAGCAGTGCCGCAAAATCAGCCCATGCGGGTTGCTGGGCTAGCGTAAGCTTGGCCGCCATCGCGGCAAAAAACAGTACCAGCCCAAACAAACTGGTCCAATGAGGTCGGTTAAGCCTGAGTCGATCGTAACTGATCAGGATGGCAAAAAGCCCTAGTTCAATGATCGGGATGAAAAAGAATTGCGCGCCGATGGCCTCAACCAGTCTCGCGACAGCGGGATCGAGAATGAGTATGCCGGCCAGTAGCATCAATCGCTTATGCGCGATGCTATTGGTGCGGTGACGTAATCCAAGCGTAAAGGCGATTGCGAAATTAATCAGATCTGTTAGTGGGAACATCATCGATGCGATATGACTGTTTGAGCCAATGCTAAATGATGGAATGCGATAGGCTGATCTCATCATAAGATAACCCGCGAGTAACATGGCCACTGCCTGTATCAGGCTGAAACGGCCGAGGACTTGATGCAAAACGGGCCGCTGATAGCGAATTAAAGAGGCTTGCAGAGTAAAAAGCACAAACCATGTTAGGAATATCAAGCCGTGTAGGTGGTAGAGCAAGGGCAATGAAGCGGGTCCTTCGGGTAGTGATAGCGCAGACGCACCAAAACCTAAGATCACGATAGCCGTCAGCAGCAGACCCATAACGATGAAGAAAGGTTCGCCTTTGTCGAATTTTGCGCCAGTTTGTTCTGCACTCATAGTTTTTCCAAAAACGATTTTTGTCGAGCGACCAAGCAGTTCCATTCTCTCTACGTGTGTTCAAGGAGTCTACGTGCGCTGAAATATTTGGATGCCAATAAAATGAGAAACCCCATTTTTCCCCAAAGCTAATGGCGTTTATTGTTTATTCATTGTCCTATCGGATAGATCCCATGACGTGTCGCGATGCGAAGTGGTTTCGGCCGCGCAATGCCAGTTTCAGGTTCGTATGGCGATTGCCAGATTCTACGCGATCATCACCAGGGTGTAGCTGAACGAGCACTGTTTTTCGTGGCACCTCGGAAGTATTTGTTGATGATCCATGCACTGCTAAATAACTGAAAAAGAGTACGTCGCCCGCCTTAGCTGGAACAGACGTAGCGCCTTGTAGGGTGAATTCTTGCCTCGCTTTGCTTCCTTCTCCTTCACCTTTCATACCTTCAATGCGACCAGCTTTGTGTGAGCCAGGATAGATACGCAGGCAGCCAGACGCCTCATCTGTATCTGTCAGGTGAATGACTGCGGCGATCATTTTGTCCTGTTGGCTGGGGAAATGTTCCCAGTCCTGATGCATGGGAAAAGGCGCCCCGATTTTGGGAGGCTTCAGAAAGAGTTTGGAGTGATGAAGGATGATATCAGGGCCAAGAATTTTTTCAGCGATATCCAAAAAGCGATCGCTCATGAATGCTTGCGTCCAAACACCCGAATAGTTTTGGATGTTATGTGTATGCAGTATTACAGACTCACCACCGTCTATTGCGTCCATCTGTGCGCCAGACCAACGGGCGTTGTTTGCCTGCTCATTCTTGCTCAGAACCGATGCGATCTGGTTAAAGCTGTCAGTCATGCTCTTTAGCTGCTTGGTCTCGAAGACGGCGGGGGCCAGATAATAGCTTTGGTTGTCGAAGATTTTCTTCACATTCTGCTGATACATTGCTCGATTCTATTACGATTTCTCGAAAAGCGTGAACTCTACGCGCGACAAGATCGTGCCCGGTGAGCCGAGATAATGCTGCGTCACTCGACATCCTGCACAAAAAACACTACGGTTTCTCTTAAATAATAAGGATAAAAGTATGAATAAGCACGAGTTCTACCGTAATGCCCGTAACGACATGTCGGGCCCGCTCTCGGGTGTGAGGGTATTGGAAGCGACGACAACTTGGGCGGGCCCCATGTGTGCCGCCGTACTTGCCGACCTAGGCGCTGATGTTATCAAGGTGGAGATTCCATCAGGCGATGTCGGGCGGGCGATTCAACCAAATCTGCCCGGTACTGATGTGGGTTTTATGCACGCAACAGTTAATCGTAACAAACGTGGATTGTCGTTGGATACCCGGACCGAAGCCGGTCGAGATATCTTTCTGAAACTTGCTGAATCTTCAGACATTCTCGTTGAGAATTTTAAGGTAGGCACGATGGCGAGATATGGCTTGGGTTATGATCAGTTAAGCGAACTGAAACCGGACATTGTTTATGTCTCGATCACTGGCTGGGGGCAGTTTGGTCCTAATCATGAAGCAGCCGGGTACGATCCGCTCGCCCAAGCTTCATCTGGGTTTATGTCAGTAAATGGCTCGCCAGATGGTCCGCCTACCAAAGCTGGTACGTTTCTCGCCGATGATCTCGGCGGACTTCATGCCGCGATCGGGGCGATGGCGGCGCTGCGCCATCGGGATCAGACAGGAGAGGGTCAGCATGTTGATATCGCGCTACAAGATGCCATGTTGTTTCAAAGTAACGGATTGCCAACGCTTGGAGCTTTGGGTGTTCAACCCGACAGAATGGGCAATGAGTTTGGATTTGCTGTGCCCTCAAATGTCTACGAGTGCCAAGATGGGTCTGTTTACACAGGTATATTGTTAGATGCACACTGGGTGGCACTAGCGCCTATCATCGGCGAGCCTGATTTGGCGCATCACGAGAGCTTTGCGACCCGTGATGAACGCGTAGCAAATCGGGAGTTGTGTAACATTATGCTTGGGAACTGGCTAGCATCTCGAACGAGAGAAGAAGCGGTAACGATGTTGCGATCGGCCGGTCTGCCAATCGCGCCGGTAAATAACTTCCCGGATACGGCGAAAGACGCACACGTTCAGGAGCGTGACATGCTGCAGCCGATTTCATCAAAAAATGGTGTTAGCGTGCCTATCACGGGTCCCGCCGCTAAGTTTTCTCGCACGCCGACCCGGGTTCGTACGTTCGCCCCTGAAATTGGCGAACACAATGCGGAGATTTTGGAATCACTTGGTATCACCGCTGATGCCCAACGGGCATTATCAGCGTCTGGTGTCATCGGGTAAGTTGTTAATTGTTGCGGATCTAGTTGCTCAACGAAAATTGTATTATTGCTATGCGCTTCGACAGTCCATGGCGACCTATGGCGGCGGTGCATAACAGCTGAGCTTGCCCTCAAGTGCATCGTCTATTGCTTTCTGTGCGAGTTGAAGCCCGGCTTCGTAGCGACCAAAGGTGAAGTTCGCGTTCGCTCGCGCGGAGAAAGCCTTTTGAATGCTTTCGCCAATTTCAAAATCCTCATCGAATACTTTTTTCACAACGTTATAATTTGCTTCCCAATATTTCCGTGATTTTTCACTCACAGCGGGTTCCGGAATAAGCATCATGCATTTGAATATGCAGGAATCTTGGCTGGTCGGAATGATGGTGTGGATGTAAACATGATCCGTCATCACCTGAACAAAATTGCAGGGAAATATGTAGTTTTGTGTCATAAAGTTTGGTCGATAATCCTCAGGAGTCGCGCCTTTTATTGTCAGATCAGTGATTTTCGAGATGGGCACTGCGTGGCGAAAGTGAGGATATTTGTTTAGAAAAATAGACTGATTATCAAGATATGAAGCGCAGGCTGTGTGCTCGTGAGCAGAACAGAAATGGTAGTTCTCCTGGAAACCTTCCAGCGCGATGCGCCAGTGCATGTTTCGATGTAATGACCATTCCCGATAAATTGTGTGTGACTCAATGTTGAGTGTGCGGAGCTGTCCCGCCATAGGAGCCAGCCAGGCTTCGATATCGATCATCTCTTCAGAAGGGGAAGGGCGAACCCAGATCAGGCCGAATTGTTCAAATACCGGAAGTTTAACTAAGCCATGAGATTCCTTGTCAAGTTTGCCGAAACCCGCTGCCTGGCGCAGACCTCTCAGGTTGCCATCAAGCCCGTAGGTCCAATTATGGTAGGGGCAGGAGAAAGTGTTTGCGATGCCACAGGTTTGCTTCTCAACGATAGCACCGCGATGTCTGCAGACGTTAATGAACGCGTTAATACGACCGGTTTTATCACGGGTAACGAGAATGGGTATGCCTGTATCATTGTGCGTGAAGAACTGACCGGCTTCTCTTATCTGTTCAGCGTGACCTACAATGATCGGAAACTTGCGAAACAACGTCTCAATTTCCTGGTTCAGTCGTTTAGGGTCGGTGTAGTGAGACACCGGATTTAGCATAGTCTCTGGCTCGAGATGTGTTTCACCGGATGCGCAATATCCAAGGATGGTGTTGATGATATTTAGCTCTTCGTCTCTATTGTTCATTGCTTCTCCCCCACGCACATCGATGATAAACATTACCATATCCGCTTCGACAATTGTCCTCGTTGTTATGTTACCTTGTCAGGCAAGCTTCGTTGCGAGGGCGAAGCAAAAACCACGATGAGGGAATCTAAATGCCAATTTCCAAAAAACTAGCGCTGTCGGATGAGCAACTTGAGGCGCTCATGCAATCGACCTGGAATATGCGAATCGCGACGGTTGGGCCAGGCAGCCGGATCAATTTGACGCCGATGTGGTTTGGTTGGGCTGAAAGTAAAATTTTTGTTTTTGGCAGAGGTCAAAAAGTTGTAAATGTGCGACGAAATCCCGAGTGTACGATTGTGGTTGATCGTAATGAAAAATTTCCAGAATTACAGGCGGCGATGTTTCAGGGGTCTGCAAAAGTGTTGGAGTCTGCGGCCGAGGAGAATGCTGAAGCGGGGATGGCGGAGGTTCGTACTCAAATGGGCGCGAAGTACGCCGGCGGTCACGGCCAACCGGCACCCGCACATCCCGTTGACAATACGGCAACTGCGTCTGGTGAAAATAACCGGTGGATTGTCATGACACCGGATAAGCTGGTGACCTGGGATAATTTTAAGTTGAAAGATTTGCGTAAACGATAACTGTAATACCCGAAAGATTGTGAAAGGGTGTTTATGATTACAAATGAGCAAGTCCACGATTTTCAGCGTGATGGTGCGGTGATGATCAAAAACGTGATGACAGATTGGGTGGATGTCATGCGTGCAGGCGTAGCGCGCAATATGGAGTATCCTAGTGAGTATGCCTCAGAAAACGATGTTTTAGAGGGGCAGGGCCGGTTCTTCGATGATTATTGTAATTGGTTGCGCATTCCCGAATTTTTGCAGGTTGTGCAAGAGAGCCCTGCGTCGGAGATCGCAGCCAAGTCTATGCAATCAACAACGGCACAATTTTTTCATGATCATGTCTTGGTTAAAGAAAGCAATACGTTAAAGCCAACGCCATGGCATCAAGATAGTCCATATTATTTTGTCGAGGGCACCCAGACTGTAAGTATGTGGATGCCGCTGGATCGAGTCAATGACGCGACTTTGCGGCTGTTGGCCGGGTCACACAAATGGGAAAAGATGGTGCGTCCGGTCAGCTGGTCAGATGACAGTGATTTTTACGATAGCAACATGGGTTGGTCTGCTGTACCTGATCCCGATAAAAATCACACGAACCACAGAATACTTGAGTGGGAGATGGACCCAGGAGATATCGTGCTATTCGATTTTCGAACGGTGCATGGTGCACGCGGCAATTTGAACTCTAATCGTCGGCGTGCTCTGTCTCTGCGCTGGCTAGGCGACGATGCTCGATATGTCGAACGCCCCGGGCGCACCTCGCCACCTTATCCGGGTCACAAGATGGTTGCGGGTGAACGACTGAGGGAAGACTGGTTTCCTATCGTTTGGATAGCCTAAGTAGGTACAACGGCCTCCATTGGTCGATTCTTCAGCAAGATGACAATGCTAACGATATGCAAATGTTATGCGCTTTTGATGCAGAAATAGGAGAACAAAATGTCAGACATCCATTATCTCGACGCAATGACCATCGCGCGAAAAATACATAACAAGGAACTTTCATCTGTCGAAACGACCGAAGCGCTACTGAGTCGAATCGAAACACGCTCAAACTTGAAGGCTTATGTGACAGTAACCGCTGAGAGAGCGCTGGCCGATGCCAGAAAAGCTGATCTTGAGATAGCCAAGGGAAACATACGTTCCCCACTCCATGGCGTGCCTATCGCCTATAAAGATTTGTTGGCGACCAATGGTATAAGAACCACCAGCGGTACATCAGTCCATGCGGATCATGTGCCTGACTATGATGCAACCGTCGTCTCCCGACTTGCGGCAGCAGGGACAGTCATGCTGGGCAACTTACAGCTGACTGCAGGGGCAGTCTCCAGACCTCATCCAACGGTAGAAATCCCTCAACACCCTTGGGGTGAGAACCTTTGGACGGGCGTGTCATCTTCTGGCTCTGGGGTTGCAACCGCTGCGGGACTTTGTTTCGGCAGCCTCGGCAGTGACACGGGCGGTAGTATTCGCTTTCCCGCGTCCTCAAATGGCGTTGTGGGTTTGAAACCGACTTGGGGCAGAGTAAGTCGCTACGGTGCCTTTCCGCTCGCTTACTCACTTGACCACATCGGTCCAATTACAAGAACAGTCGATGATGCCGCAGCCATGTTGCAGATTATTGCAGGGCTAGACCCTAATGACCCGACCAGTAGTGCGAAACCTGTGCCCGATTATGTTTCGGCCAGTGAAAGAAAATTGAAGACGCTGAGCATTGGATATGATGCTGCATACGTTGAAGAAGATACCTCTCCTGAGCACGTGGCTGCGATTAAAGAGGCGATAAATGTGTTAAGTGAATTGGGTTGTGAGATTGTCCCAGTCAATGTGCCTTGGCATGCCACGAGTGAAAACTGGGCCCTGACAACGGGCGTTGAAGCCGCTCATGCGCATCGAGAAACTTTTCCCGAACGAAGAGGTGAGTATGGCGCGATTGCCGGTTTGCTGGACCTTGGACTTTCGGTCACGGCAGAAACGTATATGCAGATTGAATTGGAACGCCGCAATTTGATCGCGCAACTAAGCGCAATGTTTTTACAATGCGACGTAATGATATGCCCGTCAATGCCTTTGTACGGTCTGCCGAATGAAGGTTCACCGGAAACTGATGCCGCTGAGGAGGGGCTTGCTGCAATGTTGAAGTTCACAGCACCCTTTGACTACTCTGGCAGCCCCACACTCTCTATTCCATGGAAGTCGGTCGATGGCGGTGTGCCTGCCAGTGTGCAATTGATCGGGCCTGATTTTGGAGAGCATTTGCTGATCGACTTGGGTAGAGCGCTCGAGTCAGCCCGTGGTGAACTAGCCCATCCTGATCTTGGTTAAGGCGAGTTTCTGCTGTCATAATAAGGGCGGTAGGCGTTTGCACAGGTCAGACGAGTTTGTCTGAACTTAGCACTGTCAGACATGAATGATTTGCTGCGATGCATTTAGCGTGTCTCGATCGAAGCCAGCAGCCTGTTTGTATCGGGCCATAAACGTTTCCACTTCTTGTCGATCAATCGCTTCGGCCAGTGTTTTACCTTCAGATAAACGTTTTTCGATGTCAAGTAGAACGCCGATCGGGCCTTCACCTCGAGCGCGCATTAGAAGTTCATTTATCGGGCCAAGTTGTCTCGCTTCATATTGTGCAAGCGCTGCGGTCGATAACCCGTGTTCCATGATTGCTGCGCCAAGCACACGGGTGTCTACTATTCCCTGTGTTGCTCCGTTCGAACCATGTGGATACATCGCATGTGCTGCATCACCAATAAGCACAGCACGGCCGTCGGTCCAATGCTCGACCGGGTCGCGATCAACCATCGGGTATTCCCAGATGCCCTCGGCGCGGGAAACAATCTCGGGTACATCCAACCAGCCAAATCTCCAATCCTCAAATTTGTGCATAAAAGTTGTCGCTTGAGCGGGTTTGTTCCAGTCGCTTTGATTAACTTCCTGTTGATCTTGTGGGCGTAACTCGGCTATCCAGTTGAGAAGCGTTTCACCCTTTTCGTCTAACGGTTCGACGGGGTAGCACACGAACCTTTGTGCCATGCCACCAACCATAACGAAAGAGTTTTTTGTGCGAGGAGGGGCGCAGCGAGAGACGCCCCGCCACATGATGGCACCGTTCCAATGAACGCTACCTTGGTCTGGGTACATTTGATGGCGAACAATTGAATGAATGCCGTCTGCGCCTACGAGCAGGTCTCCTTCTTTGCTGAAAGATTCTCCGGCCGCGTTTGTGAAATGTGCAACGATCTGATCACCGATGTGCTCATATCTTACTAGTGAAGCATCGCTGATCACCGCCGCATCACCCAGGCGTTCGCGGACAGCGGTCAACAGTTTTAATTGAAATTGGCCTCTGTGAACCGAAAATTGAGGCCAGTTGTATCCCGCTAGCGTGCCTCTTGGCTCTGTCCATACAGGGTGCGCGCCGTAATAGAATAGCGCCCACTCCTCGGCTTCAGTGCCAATTTCTCTCAGGGCTTTTTCGAGACCCAATTGATAGAGCTCGCGGATAGCGTTGGGTTGCAGATTAATGCCAACACCGAGTGGTTTGATTTCAGAAGCAGCTTCAAACACCTGCACTTCCTCGCCGATCTCATGGCAGGTGAGGGCAAACGCCAGCCCTGAAATCCCTCCACCTGCGACTAGTATTGTCATTGTGATTTATCCTTGAGAAATATCAGTGCAAGTATTGCAACGAGTGAGCCCAATGCCATTACAAAAGATACAGCTTTCAGGCTAGATCCCCCCTCGAATAGAAAACCGGCAATAATTGGGCCAAGGACCGCGCCCGCTCTCCCCATGCCGATGACGAATCCGGTGCCCCCTGCTCGCAGATGTGTTGGGTATGACTGGGCCAGCATTGCATAAAGTCCGACCACAGCAGAGTTGGTAAAGAAACCTGTAATACCAGCGACGATAGCGAGACCGGTAAGGTTGACTTGTCCCATGCCAAAAATGTTGATCATAGCGATTGACCCGATGAGTGCGGTAATGATCAGGGATCGCAGGCGAAAGTAGTGGGTCAAACCGCCCAGCAAAATTGATCCTATGGCACCCCCTACATTGGCCCAGACTAGAATGCCGCCAGCGGATGCTGCCGAGTATTCCATGTCGACTACGATGTTGGGAATCCACTTCAAAATAAAGTAGAAAGTGATGATGTGCGCAAGATAGGCGGTGGTAAGGAGGATCGTTGTTCTCGCAAGTTGCGGTGAAAAAAGGTCTCGCCAACCCGTGTTGTTCTCTGCTGATACCGGCAACTGCTCAAGTACCGCGTGCCCCATTCGGGTCAATATGGCATTGATCTGTTCAAGCGCATCCGGTCTGTTCTTTTGTGCAAGATATGAAATAGACTCGGGCATGAGCAACCAGATTGCAGGTAAAAGTACCCCGGTCATCACTGCACCGAGAACGAAAACAGCCCGCCAGTCAAAATGCGCGAGTAGTATTGCCGCCATGGAGCCGCCAATAATAATTCCAATGGGGTAGCCAGTGGCCATAAGCACGACATTAAAGTTTCGATGACGGGCATTTGAATATTCTGCGACCATAGCGTTGGTGGTCGCGAGCATGCCACCGATGCCGATGCCAGTAACAAAACGTGTCGCTAATAGCGCATTCACACTGGTGACCAGTGAGGCGAGATACATGCCTGATGTCATGACTACAAGACAGCCAAGGATGATCGGGCGACGTCCCAGATTATCGGCGATGCTGCCAAGGATCACTGAACCTGCGGTCATACCAATGAGTTCCATCGCGAGCACAATACCGAGGGCGCCGCGAGAGATTCCCCATTCTGCGGCAATGCCCGGGGCCGCAAAGCTAATAGCGAGCACATCGAAACCGTCAAGCGCATTGAGTGCAATGCACAAAACGACGGCTGCTATTTGCAGGCGCGTCATCGGTACCTCATCAAGAATTCGTTGTGCTTCCATAGTGCCGGTCATCGAAAAGGGGGCCAACATACAGCCCCGCGCCACAGGTAGAACAAGGTGGGGCCTATGCAAAATCAGCCTACAGCACGGGTTGACCCATCACAATCGGTAACTGTCTAAAACCAAGCGTTGGCATCATTCAAACTGGTTAAAATCAGATTGCTAGATGATGACTGCTCAATGAAAGGATTGATCTGGATGTCAAAAGCGTTATATTCAAGCATTCTGACAGCATTAGGAGCACTAGCGCGATGAGTTATGATCACATTCTCTATGAGTTAAGTGACACCACGGCGGTAGTTACGATTAATCGGCCAGACAAAATGAATACCTGGAATGCGGGTGTTGCCGGTGATCTCAGTCAAGCGCTTGACCAAGCAAATATGGATGACAATGTTCGTGCTGTGGTGATCACCGGCGCGGGCAGAGCTTTTTGTGCTGGCGCTGATCTTGAGCGTGGTGGGGAAACATTTGCAGGCAGGGATGATAAGAAGTCATCGAACAGTGAGGCGCCTGTTTTATTATACCCATATCAAATTGATAAGCCTGTTATCGCTGCGATCAATGGTGCTGCGGTTGGTGTAGGTATGACTTATCCTATGTTGTGCGATATTCGCTATGGAGCCGAAGATGCCAAAATGGGCTTCGTCTTTACTAGGCGGGGAATGATGCCTGAGTTGGCGGCACATGTTCTCGTGCAGCGGGTCGCTGGTTTCTCTAATGCAGCAGACCTTTTGTTGTCAGGACGCATTTTCAGAGGTGCCGAAGCGGCAAAGATGGGCATTGTTAGCGAAGCGTTGCCGGCTGATCAGGTGCTTGATCGAGCCTTAGCACATGCCGCCGAATATCGACTGACGGCGCCTGTGTCGGTTGCTATTACTAAGAGACTCCTCTGGCAGGGGCTGAATAACTCCGTGCCCGAGATGCTGGCGAAAGAAGGTCCATTATTCGCGTGGGTGGGTAATCAGGAAGATGCCAAGGAAGGTGTTCGATCGTTTGTAGAAAAGCGTGAGCCCGCGTGGCAGCTTTCGGTAGCCCGAGACATGCCTGATATTCGCTAGGATCTCAAACGTCGATGCCTTTTTAGGCTGTCATGTTTGATAAACGAGCGACTGCCATTTTCGCGCTAGGAAAACTAAAAGTCAGGCGGCGGGTTTAGGACGCGACGCAGGTACAACGTCTATCTCATCATCACGCAAAGGCGCGCGTGTATCTCTTCGAGCGAGCGCAGCTTCAATGTATGGTGCAAGTTCCTCCGCTTTCTTAGCTTCGCGTTCATCTCTGCCCTCAGCAAAATCGTCATGAACATCGCGACTAAAACGTTCTAAGCTCTCACAAATATGTTCGTGTTTGTTGTTGCCGCCTTGCTGCAGGAATATCACTTGGTCGACACCAGCGTCTGCAAAGCCTTGCATATGAGATCTGAATTCTTCAGCTGTGCCTATTCCCGGCGAGCGCGTCATGCTTCGGTCCGGATGGGCTCTTTTTCCGCCATAGGCTGTATCATGTACCTCCTTGCCAGCTGCTCGTGCTTCTTTGCGGGCGTTATATTTTTCCCAGAGACTGCTTCTGCCGGGCACCACGTCATCGGTGACCAATGCGCCGATTGCATATTCGAAAAACCTGAAACCGTCTTCTCCGCGCCTAGACGCTTCATCGTGATCATCGTGTAGCGAAAAAGCTGAGACCATCGCGATGTTAGCGTTGACTGTATGGCCCAGAGGTATGCATTCTTCTGATTTGATCGTGTCGTAGTAAATCGAGCTCCAGGTTTTGGCTTCCTCTGAATCCAGAAAACTAAAGGCGAGAACGCCCAATCCATTTCTTGCCGCCTCTTTGATCGTATCTCGGTTTGTACATGCCATCCACATCGGAGGATGGGGTTTTTGAATGGGTTTTGGTAGCACGTTGCGACAGGGCATTGACCAGTCATCGCATTCGTAGCCGGGGTAGGGTTCCATGACCATCATGTCTGCGATTTCGCGTGCTGATTCCAGTGCCATGGCGCGTTTGCGTTTTGCCGGAATATTAAAGCCGCCGAGTTCTAGCCGTGTCGCTCCCTCGCCGATGCCAAGTTGCGCGCGACCGTGGGAGATCAAGTCGAGCATGCCTACGGATTCTGCTGTTCGAGCGGGATGGTTGTAATTAGGTATGACTTGCCTGATACCAAAACCTATCTTGATCCGTTCAGTTTTGGCCGCTATCGCGGAAAGAAACACATCACTGGCACTACAATGGGAATATTCTTCAAGAAAGTGGTGTTCCACCGACCAAGCATAGTCGATGCCCAATTTGTCGCCGAGAACGCATTGTTCTATCGCATCGTCCACTAAACGTTGTTCGCTGTGGCTATCCCAGGGCTTTGGAAGTTGCAGTTCATAAAGCATTCCGAATCGCATGTTCTATACCTCGTTGGCTTGAGAGATCAATTGATCATACCTCAAGAGGCAAAGACAAAGAAATAACGCAGGGGTCGCATCATCCATGTCAATCTGAACTTAAAAACACGACTCGAAAGCGGTCCGTTCTAAAAATTTGGTGCGGATCTCAACCGCTATACCTAAATAATTAAGGGGTATTAAGACGATATGCTTTGGCTGCAGTACCGCTGAAAACGGCGGTTTTTTCGGCTTCGCTTAGCCCCATGGATGCGGATATTCGCTTGAATAGATTCCAGCACGCGCGGTAGGAAAGACATTCCCGGTCCACGGGGAAATTACTTTCAAACATACAGCGTTCTGGTCCGAATGCCTCAAGCGCGTATTGATACCAGGGCAGCAACGTCTCGCAAAAGAATTCAGAGTTTCTGGGTTGCTCTGTTTGTTGCATATGATACGGGGGTTCCCAATCCTCAATGCGCATCTGCGCGCCTCCCAGCTTCATCACCGTATTA
This sequence comes from Pseudomonadales bacterium, assembly GCA_964228885.1. GTDB lineage: Bacteria > Pseudomonadota > Gammaproteobacteria > Pseudomonadales > Azotimanducaceae > UBA4582. Next base: position 20,422 of record CAXRCG010000140.1, read on the forward strand.
GGGCACGCCGCGACAGCGTCTATGCAACGACGCCACTCGGCTATTTCGCTGTCAGTCGCAGCAGGATCAATACGGCCACCAAGATGATTAACGATGACCGTGGTTTCTGGAAACTTGTTGGCAAGGTCTGCTAGTCGCGGCAGTCTAAGATAGTTAGGTGACCAGTTGTCATAACTGAGATCATGCTTGCCAAGCAAAGCAAAGCCCTCGAGAAAAGTCTGATTTAGGTCACTCGGGAAAGCGCTGCGGATACCACGAAAGTACTCCGAAGCATGCAGGTGCGCCTCCAATATGGGTTCAGCAGCGGCACCTAACCTTAGGTCTGCTGTGCTGAAGATGCCGGTGCAGAGTCTTGTCTCACCATAGATTCCTGAACGGCTCATTGCAGCGATGCCATGAACAAATTCCGTTTCTCCGATGCATCGCATCTCAGCGGGACCGTCGGCGCGATAAAAAGCGCCACATTGCGCAAATACGGTCTGCACGACATTATGCCCTGACTCGGTAATGTCTCTGGAAATCTCATCGCAAAGGTAGAGTCGCTGTCTGAAACTATCCGGAGCAAGTCTGGCGCGGCGCATGTCCCACAAATGGTGATGTGGATCTATAATTGGCAGGGCTGGTTCTAGGACTTCTTCAGGTGCTTCCCGTGCTAACCAGGTGTCTATTTCATTGTTCTCGGCGATGGTCACTTTTTGCTCCCCAGATCGTGTTTAATTTCGCATTGTGATGCGTTCTAAAAGCCATTTGTTGGTCATACAATCAGCGCTTGATGACATGCAAACCACAACGGAACCTATTCAGTTCGTCCACGTTCAAGACCCTGATCATCAGGTTGCGTCAGGTATTCGCTCAGACCATATCCCTTGCGACCATCGTCTAAAGTATATTCTGTCATGCCTTCGCCGACGTGTGTGTTGGCGCCGGCGCGTCGATTTCTCAGCGGGATATAACCCATAACCTTTCCGTCTAGATGACGCTTTCTGCCATCAGCGAGGTCAAGATCAATTGAGAGGTTGCGGTGGTAAAGTGTGTTTTCTACATATTCTGTCGAAAGCACAGCTTTTTCTACTCGAATAATTTCTTCTCCCTCGTGAAACAGGCCTCGGCCTTCGCCGTTAGCACCACAGGTGATCACCATGCCGAGATCGTCGCCAAAGTTGCCTGTGATCCATCGATATGATGGTGTCGCTTGCCAGTAACGCGGCCCCCAAGAGTGATCTCGCAATCCCCACCCGTTGATGCTGATGGCATCTTCGTCGCCCAGTTTCAAGTTGCCGGACACACGCATATGTTGTTCGGTGTGTGATCGGGCGAACTCGTTGCCATCACCTTCTTCACCAACATGTCCGTAGAGTGGTCCGACGGCATCGTGTATCAAATCGATGGTGAGTTCTTTGCGAGGGTTTTCCTTAAAGGCTTTGCCAGGATCACGCATAGCTGTCGGGTCAGTCATGTAGAGCGCCTTGCCCGAAAAGGTGGTTCTCACTTGCTCGGTGGGTTTGATGATCTCGATTTTGAGACCGCCGGCATTCCAAGCATCGTTGTTGGATATCTCGGGTTTTGCGTAATTGAATAGCGCTGAGCCATCTGGGTTCCAGACGATCACCGTCATCTCAGCGTAGCCTTCGTTGGCGCGGTTACCTATGCGAACAAAACCTCCGCGATTTTGTGCTCGATCGAAAAAGTTAAAATAAACAGATTCGTTGAAGTTTTCTTCAGGACCCAGTTCGTGGGTATAGTCGTCTTCTGGCTTAATATTGCCGATAATTTTCATCTTAATGCCTCAGTATAGGTATCTAAATTGTCAATTTTACGCTAACACTTTTCAAGCCCAGCTGCAGGGCAGGGCCAGCGGTCCGCGAAATGCCCAGCCAGCAAATGGCACTTCTCCGTTAAGCTTCGGGCGCTGCACACGTTCAAAAAAGCGGGGTAGCGCGACGTCTGCGATGAGTGTACGAGATGCCCAAGCACCTGCACAAAAATGGGGTCCTGCACCAAACGCAATCGAGGGGGTTATGTCGCGTGTGATATCGAATTTATCTGGTGTAGAAAATACACCTTCGTCCCTGTTTGCTGAACTGAACATAAAAAAAACGCGGTCTTCCGGTTCAAATTTGACGCCGTGATAATCATAACGCTGGGTGACCCGCCGTGGAGACATGCCGATGGGTGAAATCCAACGGGCATACTCTTCAAACACCTGTAGCCAACTGACTTCTCCGTTGACAGCAAGCTCAAGCTGATCTGGATGTGACAGTAGTGCCCAGATACATCCCGCGATGGCATCCCTGGGTTCGTTTTGGCCGCCGGAGATAGAGAGTTTGATATTGGCGCGTATTTGAGTTTCAGAAAGCCCTGCCGCGAGTTGAACGGAGATCAGAGAGTGATCGGGTTTTATCTTCAGTTCAAATAATTTTTCTGTGATGTGCTCGTCGATACTCGCTGTGCAATCGTTGCATCTGGCTTCAACCTCGGGATCACCGGCATAGTTCGCACAACCATCGATCATTCCTTGGCTAGTCCTGTTCATCTCCTCAACAGACATGTTTGTGAGCCCTGTCATTGACCTGAGCGCATTTGCAGAGACCGGCATTGCATATCGCCAAAAAAGATCAGCCTCCTTCGTGATCGTCAGTGCATCTAGCAAATTATCTGTTTGAGCGCGAAACTCATCGCTCCAAACTTCACGAACCGTGCGAGGAGACATAGAGGGGTACACTGCCCTGCGTTCCACTATGTGTGCTTTACCGTCCTTACGCATAAGGTTTTCACCCATCAACTTTGTCATCAATCCCTGTGGTTGATCCGATGAGAAGACACTTATTTTCTTCTCGTTCAACACGATATCGGCGTGTCGGGTAATAAGTGTTGCGTCTAGTTGGGGGACATAGGCTATTGGCGCTTGGGCGCGCAAAATCGCCAAATCCGGGTAAGGATTTGAATAGAACGCATCGACGTCAATGTTGTATTTAGGGGCGTTTGAGACGTGACCACTCCATTCGAAGTTAAAAAGGTAGTGGTCAGAGGATGGGGAACACGTCTGCGTATGTCAATTGTCTGTGCAGCGCGCGCTTCGACTGATATCAGGCCTATAGCATGTTGCTCTATGTTGATGTGAGAGCGTTCAGAATAATGTCGGTGGTACGGGCGCTCGCGGCATTCAAAGCAACCCAGCGTCTCGTTAACAACAGGTCAACAATAATGAACAAATCAACCCGCAATCTTATATGCGAGTCGTTTGAAGTCCTGACTGAAGGGATGCAAGAAGGCAGGCATTCTCTGCGTCATGCAAATGCCGGTAATATTGGCGTTGGGCGACCACCAGAAATGTGTGCCGGCGATACCACCCCAATGATACTCACCTGCGGCGCTTTCCGGTTCGCCCTCAGCGGGACGATTCTTGAGCGCGAAACCAAGGCCAAAAGTCGTGTCGGGCAAATGCCACATCGGAAAGTTTACGCCGACACCCTCTGGACAATGGTTTGTTCGCATAAGCGCCAGCGTGTCTGGTTTTAAGATTTGTGCGCCATCGAAACCACCTCCATTGATGATCATTCGGGTAAAGGTTAGAAAGTCTGGAAGCGTTGAAAATAGCCCGGCTCCCCCTGACAGGAAACTGGGTAGATTTGCGTTCGCTGAGTTCTCTTTGCTGTCCATGGGTAATGAGCAAGGACTCATCGAATCTAGCAGGTCATCGGGGAGATACATGGTTGATAGTCGATCGAGCTTTTCCTCGGGCACATAGAAATCGGTGTCATGCATTTTCAGTGGCGCGAATATCGTTTTCTTCAAATATTGGTCAAATCGTTGTCCCGATATCACCTCGATAAGTCTCGCTAGTACATCGGTGGCAAAGCTGTAGCGCCAGAAAGTGCCTGGTTGATAAACCAAGGGTAACCCGCCTAACCTTTGGCACATTGATTCAAGTGTCAATTCCGCTTCGGGCGCAAAGGAGTTCAATCCGTGAGCACCGTAAGCAGTGTCAATGACGGAATTAGGCTCAATAAAGCCATAAGAAAAACCAGCTGTATGCGACATGATCTGTTTGATGAGGATGCTACTGCGGGCAGGTTCGGTTTCATCAACGGCGGTCGCGTTAGCTTTAAGCACCTGCATGTTTCCAAATTCAGGCATGAACTTTTCAAGCGGGTCATCCAGTGCAAACATGCCTTGTTCCCAGAGCGTCATTGCAGCAATAGAACAGACAATCTTAGTGCTCGAATGCATTCTAAATATGGTTTCGGCATTCAGTGGTTGCTCTGATGCGCGGTCAGCGCTCCCATGAAAACTCTGGTCAAGGATATCGTCGCCTCTAAGAACAAGTGTGCTGACAAAGGGAACAATGCCTTCGTTTACGTACCAATCCATGCGCTCATGTAGTTCGGTGAAATCTAGGTTCTCGTTAACTGTTGTGGTCATATTTGGGTCTTTCCAAGATAAAAATGCTGTCTGCTGCAGAAACTATTGCGCCATTTGTAAAGGAAATAATAGCAGAGCGTGATAAAACTTTCTGTTGAAATTGCGCAATGCTGGGTGGGTCGCTCAAATTAAAACTTTGCTCTTTAGAAGCTGTGTCGCGGTTGATTTTGATTGGCGAGGGCGTCTGCTTGAAGCTGGCGCTTGCTGGCTCAGTGCTTGGGTATGTTCTTAAGTCTTGTTTCAGACTCGGGTCTAATGGGCGGTTTTGATCTTCGCCCCATGTATCTGGCGTTAGGGGCCTCAAGCAGTGCAAGTTGCCGATTGGTGATATCTGCGTAGTGTGTGAAGTCAGCCGGATCAAAATAGTCTGCAGCCCAACTTGTGCCGTGAGGTGAGAATTTGTAAAAAGCGGTTTGGCGTCGCTCGTTTGTTTGCCATGGAAGCGTGCCATGTACCAGAGTCTCAGTGAAGATGATGGCGTCGCCCGCACTCGCGGGTATGCCTTTCAACAAGCCGCCGGCATCTCCCCCTTTTTCACGCCAGCCGTCAGGTAGTGGTAGGTTAGCTTTGTGGCTGCCGGGAATACAACAAAAGCCACCGCCATTATTGTGTGTGTCGAACAATTCAAAAGCAACAACGACAAGTCCGTTATAAAATTGGCCATCATGATATTTAAAGTACTGTGAGCCACCGGTGGTGTTCCAACCGCCATGCAAGTCCATGCCGGGATAGCCCATGGCCACGTGTTGATGGACGTTAATGTGGTCTAGTCGATAGGTTGGCAGGATGTTTTCGCCATGTTTACGCTTGCGATACGCTCGGAAACCATGGTTCCCAACCAATGCCTCGAGAATGGGGCGAAGGATGGGCAAGTCCAGCAGCGATCGCCAATCTGCAGACCAGTGCAGCGGGTTATCTTCTTTCCTTCCCGGTGTATGTTGTTCTGTAGCAGGTCCCATCGACGCTTTGAGCGCTTCAATTAGATTGGCGTCCAGTATGTTGGGAACGACAAAGTAACCCTGCGAATCGAACCAATATTTTTGTATTTCGTCCATTGTTCATCTCGATCATTCGATGTCCGCTCGTTTGGCTGCAAAAAATAGGGCGCGCTAGGTATAAGTACCCGCTAACGCTTCAGCTATTCCCGGAACCGCTTGAATGCCCCCGCGCTTTCCGTCGCTCGCATTGCCTCGGCCAAAATCATCTGGCATCGCGCGGCCATTGTGTAGCGTTAACCAAAGCCTAAGTAAATGTCGCTTTTTAGCAGGGTCATCGTAGTCTTCGTAGGCCGTTCGCGAGTGAAACGTTGTGTAGTTACATACCATTTGAATATCTCCCGGGCGAAAATCCATATTCAGCGCAAAACCGGGTTCATGCGCAATCGTATCGACGAGGTCCAGAAATTCAATTTGCTCTGGTGTGTGTGCAGGCACGCCATCATGTCGGTCGGCCGAGTCGAGGAATGTGCGGACATAACGCACAGCTAGATATCCATCTTTTTCAACGGCAAGGCGAGTTTTATAAAACGGTGCCTCTCCGGGTTGTTCTTCGTTGCGTCGATCATAGCACCACTCTTCAAACCAGAGATGCGCAAGGTCCGGGCGACGTTTCACAACTTCGTTGTAGGCGCTGGTGGTAGAGGCGACTCTGCTCAAGCCGCCGCTTTTGGCTGTTTCAAGGCACAACAAGCCCACAACATCTGAACTGTCGGTGTGGAAGGGAAGTCTTAATCTGGTTTGATAACCTCGAGCGCCGCTATCTTTCCTGAAATCGACGCCTTCATCGGTGACATGCCCTAGCAAGTGGCCACGTGCGTTTTGAGATACTGGTCTACCTAGGTGTAGGCCGATTCCCCAATAAGCGAATGCCGCATCACGTTCTCCAAATTCTTCAAGCGGGAGTCCCCGTAGCAACCAAAATCCGCGACCATGATCTAATTCACGTGCCATTTCTTTCAGACGATTGCCTAGCGTGGGTAAAGGAAAGTCCTCGAGTTTCATCTCCAGCATACTGATAGCTCGGCTGTTAACTTGCTTTATGGCATGCCGAATCTCATCTATCTCAACCGCTGTTAAAAATTCAATCCAACTGTCGTCTTGTTGCAGATCTTTGCCGTACCAAGCAGCAGGACTATCAACTAGATCAATTGCAAAAGGTTTGATGTTCGATTCACCCATATTTTACTCCTAGTAAGATTGCAAATGGCTGTGCACACATAAATCGAATCCTAACAAAAGAGGCAAGTACGCTTCAGCTTGATAAATCAGGTTTGAATCATTGAGGACGCTCACCCTGCACGATAACCCTGTGCATATGGCGTCGCTTTCCTTGATAGTCATTCAGCGCATTATGGAAAACACAGCGGTTGTCCCACATGGCAAGTGAACCCTTATACCACTTGAAGCGGGTGACATACTTGTCTTGGGTGCAAACCTCGGTCAGATGTTTAAACAGCGGAACGCTTTCTTCTCTAGTCCATCCTTTGATGCGATGAGTGTGGGGTAATGAGCAGTAAACGCTTTTTTCACCGGTATCCACATGCGTTCTTATCAACGGGTGCTCGACCTCTTGTTCCGCAAAATCCTCAGCACCGCCGTAGTCTTTTGCCATTTCACTGCGAGCGGCTGCCTTTTTATAGCTGCCCTCTCGGCCATGAACGAGTTTGGGAGAGTAGATGCCTGACTCTTTTTCAAGCATACTTTTTAGACCGTCACTGAGGTCGTGAAAGGCCTGAGTAGCATCGGCAAATAACGTATCACCACCGATATCCGGTACCTCAAGTGCGTAAAGCACAGTGGCTTTCGGTGGTCTCTCTACATAAGAAGTGTCTGTATGCCAGGCGCCACCGAAATTAAGTTCAGCATCAGCTTCTTTGATAATGGGAATCACGTTTGGATTTGAGTCGACAGCATTCATAAAAGGATAGACATCCAATGCGCCAAAGTTAGCAGCAAAATCCGCTTGCTGGGTCGGCGTCAGGCTTTGATCTCTAAAAAATATGATATGGTGTTGAAGCCAGGCTGCATTTATTTCTTTAACAGCCAAAGCCGACAATGGTTTTGAGAGGTCGACGCCTGTGATGATCGCGCCAACCGGGCCGACATCGGTATCAACCTGTATCGTTTCGTAACCCATAGCTAAATACCCCTGTTTTAGTAAATACTACGCCTTATTGGGATAAAACATAACAAATTAGTTGACAGAAAAGATCAAATAAACGCAAAGGAAGTGATGGGACCATGAAAAATAAGCAGGTTGTCGTAGTAGATGGAGATGACGCATCGCCCGAGGTGATGATCCCTACTGTTAATATTTTGGAGCAAATGGGATTACCCATCACCTTCGAACGACCGCTTATCGGTCAGCAAGCGCTTGATGCCGGCTTAACCGGATTTCCTGATGAGGCAAGAGAGGCAATAGATGCATCAGATGCCACTTTCTTCGGATCAACAGGTGGAGCAAGTACCGCGGCACTTTTTTATCTCAGATGGGGTAAACAGACCTATGCAAATGTAAGGCCCTGTCTGTGGACGCCTGGATATAATTCACCACTTGCTAACCCGGTCGGCATTGACTTCACGATCATCCGCGAGAATCTTGAAGACCTGTACCTCGGCCTTGAAGGCGATATTGAAGACCTGCAGGGGCTCAATTTTTTCTCAAAACACGCGCGAGCGCCATTGTCGGAGTTGTCGCCTGGAAAATATGCGATCAAGGCAATCACGGAGGCGGGCTCAGAGCGGGTCATCCGCTTTGCCTTTGAATTGGCAAGAAAACGCAATTCAAAAAAACGCGTCACCGTCACCTGTAAATACAATATGTTGAGTACTTCTGATGGTTTGTTCCTAGAGATAGCTAACGATATCGCAAAGGAATATCCAGATATCGAATATGACCATTACATCATTGACGATTTTCTTTGCAGAATGATCACCAGGCCTCAACACTTTGATGTGATTGTGATGCCAAACCTGTATGGCGATATTATGTCGGACGGTGCTGCTGGGCTTATCGGCGGTCTTGGTCTAGCACCTTCGGGTTGCTACGGAGAGGACTACGCATATTTTGAATCTGCGCACGGTTCAGCACCCGACATTGCTGGCAAGAATGTGATTAACCCAACCGCAACGCTGCTTTCTGCTGCTATGTTGTTGGATCATTTGTCTTTTGAGCGCGAGGCGGCGAAGCTTGTTGATGCCGTGAAGTGCGTTTATGAGGCTGCAGAAGCGTTGACGCCTGACCAAGGTGGGTCGGGCACCACAACTGGCTTCTGCCAAGCCATTTCAGAATGTTTAGCTAAAAACTAGTTTAGTGAACCCGTCAGCAAAAATGCAGATTAGTTTTAACGGCCAGTTCGATCGACACCTTAATATGCATTTGCTCAACAATTAATTGTTTTTGTTTTCAGTACGATGTTCTAGAACAAAAAGGGCAGTTTGGTGTGAGAATTTTATGACGCCCTGTTCATTTCTTACGTTAAGCCCGGTTTGATTGGTTGTAATGCTTTGCTTGAATCTTGACCTTATCTCGTCTTTCTGTTTCTCGCTTGGGCCTCCGTGGATCAGCCATTGTTCCACATTGTAGTTCATTGTTCCGAATCGGCTGCTTTTGATCGCGAGTCCGGTCGCGTCGAAGAGCCGTTCAAAATCTGATTTTGGTATACATCTTACATGGGTGGGGTCACACAATTGTTCGAGCTCATCGTGATGTGTTGCGGTGGCTGTATCTTCGTTGCCTAAAATGTCAGCAATAAGTATCTCACCTCCAGGTTTGAGTACGCGCACCATTTCTTTCAGCACTTGCTCCGGTTCGGAGAAGTGATGGAAGGCAGCGCGACAACTCACTGTATCGAAATTGTTGTTTTTGAATGGCATGTCCAGCGCGGACCCAAAGGTAAATTTAATATTGTCTAATCCGAGCTTTTTGGCTTCTGTGCGGCCAATGTCAAGCAGGTTTGCTGTCACATCTAAGCCTGTCGCTGATTTTGCTTGACGGGCGAAAGCCATCGTCAATCGACCAGGACCGCAGGCAACGTCTAGCGTTTGGCTGCTGTGGTCTGTTTTGGTTAGTCGCACTAAACCATCCATTGCTCGCACATCTTTCGCCTGGTTCGTTTGAGCATACTCACTCGCTTGACGGTTGAACTGTTTTTGAATTTTTTGCGTATGTGAGTCGAGAGATTTCATTGTGGTTCTTCTGTTTAGGTGAATAAAGTTATCAAACGTAGCCAGTTTACCTGAGAGGGTTGTGTTTGCCTTCCTCTTGTGAGATGTAGATACTCATGGACACCAAACAAAAACGACAGAGGGACATCGGCTATGAGCGAAATGATACTTGACGCAACTCAACTGCCAGATCCGGAAACAGCACCCATTGAGGAGATAGATGTCAGTCATCCGATTCTGCTGCAGCAGGATCTTTGGCAACCCTACTTCAAACGTATACGCGCTGAAGATCCCGTTCATTACTGTAAAGATAGCATGTTCGGGCCTTACTGGTCGGTGACTAAATTTAACGACATTATGGAGATCGAAAAAAACCACGAAGTTTTTTCTTCGGAAAGAGATATTACGATCTTCGACCAATCTATGCTTGATGCATTGGGCGTTCAGCGCAGGCGGCGCGACACTTCCAGTTTTATTAGTATGGATCCACCCATGCATGATGAGCAACGTAAAGCGGTTCAAGGTGTGGTAGTACCACGTAATCTTGCGAAGCTTGAAGGGCTTATCCGGCAGCGCGTGATCAATATTCTTGAATCACTGCCGCTGAACGAGGAATTTAACTGGGTCGAAAGAGTGAGTATTGAGTTAACCACACAGATGCTCGCGACGCTCTTTGATTTTCCGCTTGAGGATCGATACAAATTAACCTACTGGTCAGATGTGGCGACATCTTTGCCCGAGTTGGGTATTGGTGTTCCTGGGCTGACCCGGGAGGCGCAGGAAGAAGCGCTCGAGGACTGTCTCGCCACCATGCGTAAGCTGTGGGCGAAGCGCGCTAATATGCCAGCGGATAATGACGTGGATCTATTATCAATGCTCGCGCATAACGAAGCGACGCATGATATGGACGATGATATGTTTCTCGGTAATCTCACGCTGCTGATTGTTGGTGGAAACGATACTACTCGAAATTCTATCTCAGGTGGCGTTCTGGCCCTTAATCAGAACCCAGCAGAATACGACAAGCTGCGGGCGAATCCTGCGCTAATTCCAGGGATGGTTTCAGAAATTATTCGTTGGCAGACGCCGCTTTCTCACATGCGTCGAACAGCCACGCGTGATTTTGAGTTCCGTGGCAAGCAAATCAAGCAAGGCGACAAGGTGATCATGTGGTATATCTCCGGCAATCGGGATGATGAAGTGATCGATCGCGCTGACGAGTTCCTTATTGACCGCGCAAATCCGCGGCATCACGTCTCGTTTGGATTTGGTATCCATCGATGCATGGGTAATCGGCTCGCAGAAATGCAACTGCGAGTTTTGTGGGAGGAAATCATGCAGCGTTTCCATAGTATCGAGCTGGTGGGCGAGCCAGAACGCATTGTGTCAAACTTTATCAAGGGTTATACAGATCTTCCGGTAAAGCTGATTCCGAAAAGCCAGCCATAAGGCAAGGTGCTGTTGCGAGAATTTCAGCAGCATCTACACCGATCATTTGTGTTTGCCAGACACCAAACTTTCCTCGCGGTAGTCTGGCAATATCATCGATGCAGAAGACAGTTAAAACTCAGCCAGTTGAATCTGGAGACAAGGGTGTCAATTCGGTTGCCTGCCGAACTGCTGCTAGCGATAAGATGGTCTGCATTGTATATGTGTGGCCACGCCCTATTGATCTAGGGTTCCATCTGCCTCGTAAGAACCAGTACGCTGATGCGCATAGCAAAACAATCTTCTAAAGATCACACTGGTTTCATTTAAGTCTTATGCAAGCATTCCTACACGCCTCAAGCGACGCTAGGCGATAATCGTTGATAGCGGCGGAAACAGTTCAGGCGAAATTTTTGTGAGAAAACTTATTTGTTGGGGACGAGGACGAGATGAATAAACTTTACTACGACGGAAAATGCCCCCTTTGCACGGCTGAAATGGCTCGGCTTCGCGCTCAGAAATCAACCGATTTAAGCCTTGTTGACATACACAAGACGGAAATGAATGCAGCGACCAAGGAGAGGATGTTGAAGGTGCTTCATTTTGAAGATGATGTCGGCAATTACATAACGGGTCTGGAAGCAAACATTGCAGCTTGGGAAGGTACTCGTTGGAGTCCGCTCTGGCGCTGCCTAAGGCTGCCGCTTGTTAGACCAATTGCAAAATTTGCTTACAACAAATGGGCAGCGATAAGGTACGCTCGTCTCTACAAATAACAATCAGCAACGAATCGGCGGGTTAGCGAAGAGTTATCAAGGCGCTCCGAGAAAGCCTGACCGAAATTCTCAGTGGAGTTCGTTATTCCCCCTCACAACTGAAACCAGCCGAAAGGTTTGCCTTTTATTTGTTTTTCTACTTTGCTCCCTTAGCCGAAACTTTTAGTAACACGAATGCTACCTCCCTTATCTTGCCGATTCTTCATCGCGGGAATCTCCCCATAAGCCGGCCGAATGACTTAATTTGATTGTGGTAGGCGTAACATTCAAGATGTGGAATCTCAGCTTCTAGCACTCGCACTCGCTAAGCCGGGTCCTGTGCCGATGTTGCTGATTGTCGCTAGACTCTGTTGATTAATGGCGAGTGAAAGGTAAGGGATCGCCATGTTTTCTCAGCTCCGAGGCGCCATATCCGGCGCATATTGATAGCAACATCTCATTGGCCAGTGTAGAGAAACCCGTCGCCAGCACGGCGCTCAATTTTGCTTTTGAACGACAATAGATGGTTACTGTGTATATGATATGTTATAACATTATTTCAGTGGCCAACTTTAGAAAGGCATTCCAAATGACATCGACAGCAAAAGTAATTAAGCATGCGAAGGAGCATTGCGCCGCGCGAGGGAGCAAACTTACAGAGAAGCGAAGCCAAGTGTTAAAAGGGCTTTTGGAATCAAAGAAAGCGCTCTCAGCTTACGAGCTGATAGATTATTGCCGAGAAAAATTTGACCAACAGTTACCAGCGATGTCGGTCTATAGAATACTTGAGTTTCTCGAAAGCGAGAATCTTGTGCATCGCCTAGAGCTGGCAAAGAAATATGTTGCATGCTCGCACATCGCGTGTGATCACATGCACGAGACACCTCAATTTTTAATTTGTAACAGCTGTAATACAGTTGAGGAAATAAGTATCAGCAATAGCATTATCCATTCGTTGCAAAGCACGATCAGTAAGGCTGGGTTCCATCTTGCGAGTCCACAACTCGAATTTGAATGTTATTGCGAAGCGTGTGGCGCATAACCCGCCAAGGAATTTTGAATACATATGTTGTCGATACAATTTGATAGAGCAGCGATAGGTATCTCTGCTCTCTGCATTGCGCACTGTTTAGTTTTACCCGTTGCCCTCGTTTTGGCGCCTTCAGTAACGTTATTGACTGTGCTCAATGACGAGATGTTTCACAAGCTTTTAATCCTGCTTGTGTTGCCCACGAGCATCTTTGCGCTGACGCTCGGCTGCCGCCAACACAAAAACTTCGTCGTCGCGGGTCTTGCGTCTGTAGGGTTGATGACGCTGTGTTTTGCGGCGCTCTTTGGTCACGACTTCCTCGGTGAAGGGCTGGAAAAACTCTTCACCATGGTTGGCGCTATCCTAGTTGCATTGAGTCACTTTTTTAACTTCAGACTTTGTCAGCTTAAAAACTGTCAAAATGTTCCGAAAAACAGCCAAAATGACTGAGCCGCTCAAGGACATAAAGACCAATATCATCACTGGTTTTTTGGGTGTAGGAAAATCAACCGCCATACTCGATCTCTTAAAACAAAAGCCAGAAGAAGAACGCTGGGCAGTGCTTGTTAACGAGTTCGGTGAAATTGGCATAGACGGTGGATTGTTTGCGAACCACCAAGACCCCAACATCTTTATTCGCGAGGTGCCTGGAGGTTGCATGTGTTGCGCGACAGGTCTCCCGATGCAAATCGCAATGAGCATGCTGCTAGCACGCGCAAGACCAGAAAGACTCATTATTGAACCAACGGGTTTGGGGCACCCTGTTGAAGTGATGAGTGTGCTTGCTGCAGATCACTTTCATGAACTACTGGACTTGAGGTCGACGCTAACGCTTGTTGACGCGCGTGTCATTAACGATAAACGATACACCAGCCACGACACGTTTAATCAGCAGCTAGACATTGCGGATATTGTTGTCGCGAGCAAGCGAGATCTTTACGGTAAAG
>CAXRCG010000141.1:0-14414 GCA_964228885.1 Pseudomonadales bacterium
TATGTCGACAGGAAGAGGTTAGGGTAGGGCCCCGACCAAAAACCAAGCCAGCCTCCCAGAGCGGGGGGCTGGGTGTGCTTTTATATTTTTTTTGCAAAGAGGGGTTGGGATAGGTGCACTAACTTCAAGATAAACCGCGATGCTGCTCTTACAGAGTGGCGCTCTCTTATCGCCTCATAGAATCCACGCTCCCAAGGCTTCTGATGCTTGAGCCGATTTGTCTGACAGTACCACGTTCAACACTCACATGATCAACGGTTTCGAAATACGGGCGCACGCTTTTTTACGAAAGCGCTCATGCCTTCCTTTTGACCGTCTGTTGCAAACGCTGCTTGGAAAAAAAGACGTTCAGTTTTCAGGGCAGCGCTAAGCGGAACTTCAAAAGACGAGTTTACGGCAGACTTCGTCATTTTCACCGCCGGAGCATTGTAACCGGCGATCGTATGCGCCGCTTCGAGTGTAACTTGTAATAGATCTTCCTGTGGAACAACGCGTGCAACGATCCCGGCGGCTTTTGCTTCATGTGCATCAACATGGCGTCCTGTCAGCGCCACATCCATAGCAAGCGCTTTGCCCGCTGAACGCGCCCATCGTTGCGATCCACCAATCCCTGGCAATATTCCAAGCTTAATCTCAGGCTGGCCAAACTGGGCATCTTCTGACGCAATGATGAAATCGCACAGAAGAGCCAGTTCACAACCACCACCGAGAGCGAAACCGCTTACCGCCGCGATGATAGGTTTGGAGATATTACTCACCTCATCCCAAGGGGAAAGAAAATCATCCATGTAGAATTCGGTGAAGCCTTTCTCGGCCATCTCTTCTATGTCTGCGCCAGCTGCGAAGGCGCGGGGATTACCGGTGATGACGATGGCACCGATTGCATCATCAGCATCAAATTTTTGCAGAGCGTTGAGCGTCTCTTCGGCCAGTTGGCGATTGAGAGCATTCAAGCTTTTCGGGCGATTGAGCGTGATCAGACCTACTCGTTCGCGCTTTTCGACGAGAATCATCTCATATCCCTGAGCACTTTTGGCGCCTTCAAGATCGCTTTTTACTTCTTTCAAAATTGGCGCTTCTTTTTTCTTAGTATTAGACATTTGTTTCTCCCTTCTGCGCGTTATGCAGCATCGGTTTTCTGTGTTTGTGCGTTTTTAAAGTCGGCGACGAACGGATTATCATCCTCATCTGCGGCATTCGCCTCTCCTGGCTCGACGGCGGAGCTATAGGATTTCTCAGTACCCATCAGCTCCTCAAGGATCGCTTCACGGTGCTGGCTAAGACCGGGTGCGCGAAGAGGTGTTGAGATGTCGATTTCTTCGTGGCCATCCATTTTGATCGGGTTACCAGCCGTCTTGAACGGTTTGGTATGTTCACCCTGTACCTGAATGATCATGTCGCGGGCTGCTAATTGCGGATGATCAAGAACCTTGTCGATCGTATTGATCGGCGCGCAAGGCACACCCACTTCGTTCAGAACATCTAGGATATCCTGCACTTCACGTTTGGAGGTAATTTCTTCGATCAACCGCACCATTTCTGGTCGGTTCTGACAGCGCAGATCATTGCTTAGGAGAAGCTGGTGCGATGCCAATTCTGGCGCTCCAAGCGCATCCACCATAAGAAGAAACAGTTGGTCATTGCCCGCCGCAATCACCACCTTGCCATCTTTAGCCTTGAAGCTTTCAAACGGTGCTAGTGAAGGGTGACAGTCGCCGGTTCGATTTGGCACTTTACCCTCGACATCGTAGCGAGCGAGCGCTGTTTCCATAAGGGCTGCCTGGCAATCAAGCATGCCGATATCAACACGCGTCCCCTGTGCGTCTTTGGTACGACTATAGAGCGCTGAGATGATACCGATGACACCAAAAAGAGCAGCACCAAGGTCACCAAAACTTGTGCCCACTCGAGCTGGTTCACCATCTGGCCAGCCAGTCAAGCTCATAATACCACCCATGGCTTGCACGACCATGTCATAGCCCGGTAATTCGCTGAACGGACCGGAATGACCGAAGCCAGAAATAGACGCGTAGATTAGATGGGGATGGGTTTGTTTCAATCGATCGGGGCCATAACCCAGGCGATCCATAACGCCCGGACGAAAATTTTCAACGAGAACATCAGCTTCGTCGAAAAGGCGTTCCAACAGGTCACGGTCACGGGGCGACTTGATATCGAGAACGATACTTTCCTTACGTCTATTGAAGCAGGTAAAGTAGGCGCTCTCCTCTTCTAAGAAGGGACCAAAGGCTCGGGTATCATCACCGGTGCCGATTTTTTCAACCTTAATGACCCGTGCGCCCAAATCAGCCAGTACCATTGTCGCGTATGGGCCTGCTAGCACGCGTGAAAAATCAAGAACCGTAACACCGGCAAGCGGTCCTTTTTTTAGAGGAATTTCGTCCATTCCTGCCATTTTCTTATCTCCTATCTAGTTATGGGCGACGCTAATCCAGCGGGCCGCTTTCTCTGCAATCATGAGCGTTGGTGAATTGGTGTTGCCACTGGTGATGGTCGGCATCACGCTGGCATCAGCGATCCGCAATCCTTGAATGCCGATAACCCGGAGCTTGCCGTCCACCACAGCTGTTGGGTCGTCACTACGACCCATTTTTGCGGTACCTACAGGGTGGAAAATCGTGGTGCCTACATCTCCAGCAGCTTTCGCGAGTTCAGCGTCTGACTGATAAGAAGGACCCGGCTTCATTTCCTGCGGATTAAACTGCTTCATCGCGTCCTGAGACATGATGCTGCGAGCAACGCGTATTGAATCAGCTGCAACCTGTTGATCTTCTTCTGTGTCCAGATAGTTTGGAGCAATCGCAGGGGCTGCATGCGGATTTTTGGACTTCAATGTCACCGTGCCACGGCTTGTTGGATTGAGATTACAAACGCTTGCCGTCATTCCTGGCCAAGGATGCAAAGGCTGACCGAACGCCTCCAAGCTCAATGGCTGCACATGAAACTGAATGTTAGAGTGTTCACGTTGCGGATTGGATTTGGTGAAGACACCCAGCTGTGATGGCGCCATGCTCATTGGTCCGGAACGCTTCAATGCATATTCCAGGCCAATCATAGCTTTACCGAAGAGGTTCGAAGCCATTGTGTTGAGCGTCTTGGCGCCTTCAACCTTATAGATCGTGCGCAATTGCAGATGGTCTTGAAGGTTTTTCCCTACGCCCGCCAAGGCATTTTCAACACCGATACCTTGGTTGCTGAGTAAGGATGGGTCACCAATTCCCGATAGTTGAAGAATTTGCGGCGTTCCAATGGCGCCCGAACACAGAACAACTTCGGCTGAAGCATTAAACGTGAAGGATGATCCCCTGTAATTTACACGGACGCCTTTGCATCGCTTCTGGCCAGATGCGTCTTTTTCCAGAAGGATGCGCTCCACATGGGCTTCAGTGATGATATCGAGATTGGTCCGTGATTTGATAGGTCTGAGAAAGGCTTTAGAAGTATTCCAGCGCCAACCAGAACGCTGGTTTACCTCAAAATAACCTGCACCTGTGTTATCGCCGGAATTGAAATCAGCCGTCTTTGGAATGCCCGCTTGTTCGGACGCATCCATGAAGCGCTCAAGAATATCCCATTTCAGACGTTGCTTCTCGACCCGCCATTCTCCGCCGCCAGTGTGTAAACCGTCAGCAGTTTCACCCGTGCCATCGAGCCGGTAGTTGTCTTCATGCGCTTTAAAGTCTTCAAGGCAAGCGGACCAGGACCATTCATTTTCGCCGGTTTCATTCGCCCAGCTATCATAATCTCTAGCCTGACCTCGCATGTAGATCATACCATTAATGGATGAGCAGCCACCTAGCACCTTGCCACGCGGGTAGATGAGAGAACGGCCATTTAGGCCGCTCTCATTTTCGGTCTTGAACATCCAGTCTGCACGCGGATTGCCAATGCAATACAGATAGCCCACTGGAATATGGATCCAGTGATAATTATCATTCTTGCCTGCCTCCAAGAGCAGCACACGTTTACTCGCATCACGACTGAGGCGGTTGGCCATTAAGCTTCCGGCCGTTCCCGCTCCAATGATTATATAATCGTACTCCGTCTGCATTACTTAGCCACCGGCATGGAGAACTCCGCACCATCAGTCATGTCTTCTGGCCAGCGTTGCATGATAGATTTTTGTTTGGTGTAGAAGCGCACACCTTCTTCACCATAAGCATGCATGTCGCCAAAAAGGCTCTTCTTCCAACCGCCAAAACCTTGCCAAGCCATCGGTACTGGGATCGGTACATTGACGCCGACCATGCCGACTTGAATTTGGCGGCCAAACTTGCGCGCAACATTACCGTTGCGCGTATAACAGCTGACACCATTGCCAAACTCGTTGTCATTTACGAGGGCAATTGCTTCTTCAAGCGTGTTCACACGAACGCAACCCAGTACTGGGCCGAAAATCTCTTCCTTGTATATTTTCATGTCTGGCGTCACATTGTCGAACAATGTCGCGCCGAGGAAGAAACCGCCTTCGTAGCCCTCTGCGGCGAACCCTCGGCCATCAAGAAGAAGGTCAGCCCCCTCCGCGACACCTGCATCTATGTAACCTTGAATACGTTCACAGGCGGCTGATGTTACAATGGGACCCATTTCGCTTTCGGGAACCATACCCGAACCAACCTGCAGTGAAGAGGCGCGCTCTTTTAGTTTTGGCATGATCTTATCAGCGGCATCGCCAACAAGAACAGCTACTGAGATCGCCATGCAACGCTCGCCGGCAGAACCGTATGCTGCACCGATTAGACCGTCGACGGCTTTGTCCATATCAGCATCCGGCATGACGATTAGGTGGTTCTTCGCACCACCGAGAGCTTGGACCCGTTTGCCTTTGCCCGCTCCAGTTTCATAAATGTAATTAGCAATAGGTGTGGACCCTACGAATGAGACAGCTTCGACGTCGGGATGTTCCAGCAAAGCATCTACAGCGACTTTGTCGCCTTGAACAACATTGAAGACACCATCAGGGAAACCGGCCTCTTTCATTAAGTCAGCTACCATCAATGACGGGGTTGGATCGGTTGGGCTTGGTTTCAAAATGAATGTGTTGCCGCAAGCAATTGCCACCGGATACATCCAGGCGGGCACCATCACTGGGAAGTTAAATGGGGTTATGCCTGCCACAACACCCAGCGGTTGACGGAAGGTCCAGTTGTCAATTCCTGTCGATACCTGATCAGAGAAATCGCCTTTTAGCAGTTGAGGAATACCGCAAGCGAACTCAACGACATCGATCGCTCGTTCAACTTCACCACAAGCATCCGAATAGATTTTTCCGTGTTCTTTTGTGATCGCTTCGGCAAGCATCTCTTTACGCTCATTCATGAGGCTAAGGAGTTTATTCATTAAACGCGCACGCTTTATCGGAGGTGTTTCTGCCCAAGCGGGAAACGCTGCTTTTGCCGCCGCCACTGCTTCAAATACATCGTCAGCACTGGACAATCCAACGGTCGCGGTGACCATTCCGAGGGCCGGATCAAAAATATCTTGGCGGTTTGTGCCTGTGACAGGCACGGCTTTGCCGTTGATGTAATTATCAACTGTTGCGTTTTGCGCTTTGTTTTGAATGTTCATTTTTTTCCTTAATTTCTCAATGCCCACGCACGGACAATCCGTATGAGCTCCTTGAAACTGCTTTCCATTAGTTGCGATTGTCGTGGCTGCCATGATCTTTGTGCCCACTGTGATCATGTGTCTTCTCATGATCGGCGTGATCTCCTTGATGACTATGATCTGAATGCTGCGCTTCGGGTGCATCGCCGGCTTTCGTCGATGATGCGTTGAGACCACTTAAGAAGGTCAGCCGTTGACGAAAACGTTCTTCATCAGCGCCGACCAAGTCAAAAGCGAGCATCCAATCGCCAAACATGTCGAGCCGAACGTCAAATGTGAAAGCGTTCTCGATCGTCGGGTGTGGCATCAGCTGTGAAGGAGGCATGTTGTGAGCCAAAGGCATGGAAGGCATGGAGAAGTTCACACTGCCTTCTTTCGCGTCGCTTTGTTTGTCATGCTCCATGACTAAAGTGCAGCGGTACTGCAGTGGATCCTCGCCGAAAGGAACACATTCCGTAACAGATTGAGCATTCGCCGTCAGTGTTCCTGACAGCAAAATCGCAGTTGTGATTAGGAGGGTATTTAGTGGTTTCGTTTTGTAGGTTGTTTTAATCACGTTTCCTCACCTTTCTTGTTTGCGGCATTGAGATGTCCATTTTTCATATGGAATTTTTTATCGGCGATCTGATCAAGCAATGAGGTCTGCTCAGCCACTAAGATCGTGGCGCCTGATTGAGCCAACTCCGTGAGTTTTTCGGACATCGATTCCACGGCATCTTTCGCCAATCCTAAAGTCGGCTCATCGAGCAGCAACATGCGCGGCTTGGTCAAAACCATGCGTAAGAAGGACAACATCTGTCGCTGACCGCCGCTGAGCGCATAGGCTGGCGAATCCAGATAGCGTTTGATGGATGGGAATATCTCAAATGCAGAGTTGAGCTCTTTCGTCTCAGCCGCATGAGGCAAGACGAGATTGAGATTTTCTCTAAGGCTCATTTTTTCAAAAACCGGACCACCTTCCGGCATGAAAGCAACACCATGTTTTACCATGGCTTTGGGGTTTACTGGCGCAATCTTTTTATTGTTTAGTCTGATGATACCATTGAATGGAGTCATGCCGAATATGGCTCGCAAAAGACTAGATTTTCCTGAGCCAAACTGCCCATTTATGACTGATAGAGTGCCCTGGGGAAGCGTCAGACTGATATTGCGAACAGCAGCGACAGCTCCGTATTTCACCGTTAGATTTTGTAACTCAAGCATGGGCAAACTCCCGCAAGTCGAGTTTTTCGGCCACGCCATCAACGACCGACAGAACGCGATCCGTTACTTTCGATATGAAATCTTTCCGGTGCTCCACGACCACCAGAATGCAGGCTGGGTCGAGGTTATCGGACACTAATTTTATAAGGTCCGATATCTCGGTCTCCGACAAACCTGCTGACGGCTCATCAAGAAAAAGAATACGAGGCTGCAAGGCTAAAGCGCGCGTGACCTCAAACTGCCGCAAGGATGACAATGGAACCTCATCTGCGAAAGCATTCAAGCTTGGCGCAGTGTCAATTGACGAGAGAATGTCACGAGCTCGTTCAATTGTCGCCTGATGTTGACCCAGTTGTTTACCAAGTGTGCATGATTTAAGGACACGCGGTCTTTGGAATGTTCGTGCAATCCCTGCACGAGCAAAAGCCCATGGCGACTTGCCATTGACAGGTTTGTCATCCAAATGAATGCTTCCTGCATGAGGGACCATGAAGCCAGTGGCCACATTGACAACCGTCGATTTTCCGCTTCCATTCTTCCCGGTTAAACCGACGCGATCGCCCTTGTTAAGCGTCAAATTGAGTTCATTTAGAACCCTGATTGACCCGAATTTCATAGATATGTTGCAAAGCTCAAAGCTCATGACGACTCCCCCAAAAGTGAAGTCGACGTAATAGTCTTGCATTCAAAATTCCCTGTGGAAGTACGATCAAGATAACTGCAACTAATCCACCAAACACAATCATCCTGTAGGAGGAAAAATATCGAACACTTTCCAGGAGGCCGATATCAATTGCAACGCCCAGCAACGGGCCAAATGGCACCGCCAGACCTCCAATGACAGCATAAGCCAAGCCATGCACGCCAAGCATGATCGAGAACATGCCCGGTTCAATGTATGTGCTGAAATGAGCAAAAAGCGCACCACCAATCGCGGCCACACCGCCGGAAAGCGCGATCATTGTCGTTCGCGCAAAGTCAGGGCTGATTTTTTGTGCTTGAGCAAGAATTGGATCTTCGCCAACAACCCGAGCTGATCTGAAGAGGGGTGTTTTGTCGGCCAGGTATAAGCAAGTCAGAGTGACGAATAAGACGCACGCTACCAAAAATAGAAAGTCAGATGACTCCATGTTTTGCTCAAACATCCAACGGATGTTTTCAAAACCCTCCGGCCCATCTGGTCCAGTTTTTTGACCATCTACCTCAACAGAAAACCTGACCTGAAGCATTGAAAAGCGAAACAACTCGGCAAAAGCCAGAGTTGCGATTGAAAAATAAAATCCAGACAAGGCCGTCGTTAATTTAGCCAAGCACCACGCAACCACGCAACCCAAGATGCATGCGATAATAACTGCCGTTGTCAAACTTAGATCATACAAAGCTGTAGCGATAGCCGCGCTGTATGCCCCGATCCCGAAAAATGCCTGCTGACCGAAGCTTACCTCTCCAACGATCAGGACCAGATAAGCTGAAAGCGCCAAGAAAGAGATCAAGGCCATATTCGTCATAACGGATGTAAGATAAATGCTCATCCTTCAAATCCGAGCCTTTGCCATTTGCTCAGTCCTGAATGCAGCGCTTCCAAACAGCCCGGAGGGTCGGATAATCATGACTGCGAACAGCAAGCTGAAAGTGACAATGTCTCTGAATTCTGCCCCGAATGAGTAGGCGGCATATGTCTCGGACAACCCAAGAACAATTCCACCAATCATCGCTCCCGGTATAGATCCGAGACCACCGATCATCACTGCAGCAAGCCCTTTGAACAATGTCCAGATACCAAAGAGGGGCGTTACATGACCGTCTGCCGAAAGGATCAGAAATGCGCCCAGACCACCGATGCAGCCGGACAAGGCAAAGACTGTGATATTGATCCGAGACACTGGAAGACCAAGGATCTCGGCAAGGTTTGGATCTTCTTTGACGGCTTTGATATGTTGGCTGAGACGGCTTTTAGAATTCAACCAGGATACTAGAAGCACGCAGAGGATGGCGACGAGCGCAATTGTCAGATGTTCGATGCGAAACAGCAGCCCTGCGAACTCCAATCCCTCAAATTCGCTTCCCGCGAAAGCATGTGTTCTTTGCGGCAACAGAATGGTCGAAATCTCATCTAGTTGCATCCATATTGCGAAACTTGCGATCATGGAGGCGTTTGCCGCATTTGGACCGATATGCGGTGAGAAGCATATCTTCTCAACGTAAATACTGGCCAATGCGCTGCCAGTAATGGTGACGAAAACCAAACCAAAGACGCCGTAGTTCAGCATTGATTGGAGCCATATCGCCAATGCGGCTCCGAGTAAAAGGCACGCGCCAAAGGCTAGGTTGATGCGCTTGAACACTCCAAATACGAGCGTGAATCCAAGTGCAATAAGGCCATAGCTCATCCCGATGAGCAGGCCGTCCACTAGAGTTTGTAGCACATCAACTATCATGGATTTGAACTATGCCGCCGTACCCAAATACGCTTGACGGATCAGGTCATCGCTTTTCACCTCATCCGGCGTTCCACTGAAAGTGACTTTCCCCTGATCAAGCAGGTAAAAGTAGTCAGCTACCTTCAATGCTTTCGTGGCATTTTGTTCAACAAGCAGAATTGACAGACCTTCATCTCGCAAGATCTCGATGATCTCAAAGATCTGATCGACAATAACCGGCGCAAGTCCAACGGATGGCTCGTCCATTAATACGATTTTTGGCCGTGACATAAGTGCTCGAGCAACTGCAAGCATTTGTTGCTCTCCTCCGGAGAGCGTCCCAGCTTGTTGGCCAGCACGCTGTTTCAGGACGGGAAAGCGTTCATACATCCGCTCTATATCTTCATCCATAGTCGCGGCTGATGCGCCTATGAACGCACCTGCTTCGAGATTGTCTCGGATGGACATTTCTGGAAAAACCAAACGGTTTTCAGGAACAAGCGATAGACCTTGCTTCAAAATCCTAGGAGCACTCTGCCCAGTAATGTCCTGGCCGTTTAAGCGGATGACCCCAGACTTTGGCTTCAAAATACCTGCAATTGAGAACATCAACGTCGTTTTTCCGGCACCGTTGGGACCGAGAATGCAGGTAATTTTTCCAGCCTCGATGTTGAGTGAAACGCCCTTCAGCGCTTTAATAAGACCATGGGTGGTAACGAGGTTGTTTATTTCAAGCATGACTAACCCACATTTTCTGGCGCGCCAAAATAGGCTTCTTGCACCGCTTTGTTGTTTTGAATTTCTTCGGGGAGTCCGAACGCGATTTCTTTTCCAAAATTCAGGACCATGATCCGATCAGTCACTGACATGACGAGCTCCATGACATGTTCAACGAGCAGAACTGTCACGCCGTTCTCTTTCAAAAATCGAATTCGATTTTTGAGGTCCTGGACTTCTTCTGAGTTCATCCCAGCAGCTGGTTCATCCAAAAGGATAAGCTTTGGTTTCGCTGCATAAGCGCGAGCAAGTTCGAGCCGTCTTTGTTCTCCGAATGACAAGTTTGCCGCCAAGTCTGACGCTCTATGACCCAGATTGGAAAACTCGAGTATTTCCTGGATTTTTTGTCTTCGTGCTCCGGATGTGCCGAACCAGTTCGAGAATCCTTTGGACGGTTCATTTTCATCGTCGCGCCATGAAACCCATAAGTTTTGCCAGACAGTCAGATCCCCGAACAATCTGATGTTTTGAAAAGTTCTCGCTACCCCGGCCGAGACGCGCTGATCCGGACGCATTCCCGCGAAATCGATATTATCCAGTTGAATTGATCCTTTTGTAGGACCGAACACACCACATATGAGATTTACGGTTGTGCTTTTTCCCGAACCATTTGGTCCGATCAAGCCGAATACTTCGCCTTTTTGAATCTCGAAATTGATACCATCGACGGCTTTCACGCCGCCGAAATGTTTGGCGAGGTTTGAGATCTTAAGCATTGGGCTCCTCCCCGAGAGGCGTGTTTTTGCGCCGTTTAAATAATCCTGAAATTGCTTTGGCAGTGTTGCCGTCAAACAATCCTGCCGGACGGAAATTCATCGCTAGAATAATCAGCACGCCAAATAGAATGTTTCTCCAGTCGCCAAGGAACCGAAGACCTTCAACCATTAAGCCTTGAATGAATATGACGGCTAGGATTGTCCCAAAGACAGTCCCAGTTCCTCCCAAAATCGGATAGGCGACTGCGAATGTGGCTAGGAGAATTGTGAACGTGTTGTGGTCAACATACGTAACAGAGTGCGCGTACAAACCACCGGCTAGCCCCGCAATCACACCACCGCCCGTCATCGCTGCAACTTTGACCAATGTCAGATTGATGCCAGAACTTTGCGCAGCAAGCTCATCAGCTCCTACCGCTCTTAGAACGCTGCCTGCCCGCACGCGATCAAGCCACCAAAGAGCTGCCATGACGAGCACGACGAAGAACCAAATAAACAGAACAACATATGATTGATCCCATCCGTTTGCGGCAAAATATCGGATTTCACGGAAGCCTTGAGTACTGTCCGGTCCGACTTCCAAACCGTCACGCATTACGCGCCAATTCAAGTTGAAAAAGAACAGTCTTACGATTTCGGAAAATGCTATTGTCGCAACAACAAACATCAAACCTTTGACTCTGAGTGCTGGAAACCCGACCAGGCAAGCAAAGAAGCCACCGACGATCGCGCCCAGGAAAAGAGCAGGCAAAATGTGAAAACCGAAAATAACGGTCAGAATACCGGACACATAAGCGCCGATTGCAAAGAAACCGACTTGCGCCATGCTTAGCTGGCCAGTCAGGAGAAGTAGGTAAGCAGACAAGCCAAGTAGTGTATGAATGCCAATCGTCTGCAGGATTCCAAGATAATATTCCATTCGTCTTAGTCCCTGTTAATTGTTGAACCGAAAATTCCGTTCGGCTTGAAAATCAGGATGAGGAACAAGACGAGGAAGAGATAGATGTCGCGTTCGTTGACGCCACGCAGCAGTAAGAAAAAGTTCTCCAACGCACCGACCAGAAGACCCGCGATAATGGCACCCGGAATGCTTCCCAGTCCGCCCATGACTGTCACAATCAGTCCCTTGATGGTGATTGGCAGAGTAAGAAGTGGTGACAAAACACCAACGGCGGACGCAGCCAGACAGCCAGCAACGCCGCCCAGAACTCCGGCAATAACAAACGTCGTAGCGTTAGTTTTATGTGTTGGGATCCCACAAAGTTGAGAAGCAACCGGCTGTTGTGAGACAGCTCGCGTGGCCAGGCCTAGCTTGGTTTTGTAAAGCAGCAACAGAAGAATTGCCATCATGACCAAGGCAGCAAATGCAACAAACAGTAGGTCACCACGGATACCAAAAGCACCAAACTCAAGGTAAGCATCGGCAAAGACTGCCGGGAAGGAAATTGGCGAACCTGCTGTTTCATGAATGATGATTTCATCGATGAAAAAGAGACCACCGATTGAGGCCATCAGAGGCGCTAGATGGTTGTTTGTCGGCATGAAACGGAAACACACGTAGTAGACCGCAATTCCGATCACACCAGAAGCCACAGGCCCTATGATGAAAACCATAAGCGGTGCACCCACCAGAGATACCGCTGCAATACCAACATAAGCGCCAGCGATTGAAGATGCGGCATATGCCATATTCAGCTTATGCATGGCTCCGAAAATCAGAGTGAAGCCGAGACCCACAATTGAGTAAACAGCACCAAAGAGGATACCGTCCATAAGCACTTGGACTACATCTATATAATCAAAACCCACGTTAAGCTCCTTGTAATTTTAGACGTACAGCCCCCTGCCGAACCTGCGACGGCGGATCCAGGCATGGAAAAATGGAAGCTGTTTAGTTTTTGAAAGAGCGCCCCACCGCCTTTACGGAAGTGGGGCGCAGTTTATCTACTAGCGGTGTTTACCGAGGGTCGTGGACAACTTTCCAGTCGCCACCTGTCGCCTGAACAAAGACGTATGGCTTGATTGCCTCACCTTCTTCTTTCACTCTCGAAACATCCCCAATCAACCCTACGGTCGTGTCAAGTGCGGCAAGTCCGTCACGGATCTTGCGGCGTTCTTCTTCAACTTTTGCTGGATCACCTGTGATGCCTACTTCTTCGATCAACCTCCTGATGATCATCACATTCTCCCAAGCAGCAGCACTGTGAAGATCTGCATCGCCACCGTTTTGGTTGGCAAGTTTAGCAACGCGCTTTGCTTCATCTGTGATGGGAGCAAAACTTGTTGGGATGATCATGCCTTCTGCTTCGGTAGGGCAACCCTTCATCACTTCCTGACTGGAAGAAGATGTCAATCCAATGATCAACTTTGGCTTGGCACGTTGGCGCTTAAGCTCCTTCAACATGCCACAAGTTGTAAATGGGTGTGAAGAAATAATCATAATATCAGCGCCGGACCGCTTAAAAGCGCGCGCTTGAACAGAGAAGTTAGTGTCAGCCTGAAGCCAGTTGGAAGAATTGTCCAAAACGGCCTCAAAACCGGATGCAATATCCCCTGTCAAACCTTCAACTTCACCGGTTGCCCATTTGAAGCCGTGCTTCGTAGCCGCCTGAACAATCACCTTTGAATAGGTACCGTTGGAATGCCCCTGATCGATTTCGGTGCCGCCATAGATCGTTTTCAGATCTGGATTTGTTTCTGCGACCCAAGCCCAGAGCTTGTCGTACATATCAGGTTCATTCGGTGTATTACGGAATGTCCACTGGGAGATTTTTGCCAACCCGTTGCGGACGGCCGTATCCGTTAGGATCGGAAACTGCAAACCTGTATCGCCAGCATCTCCAACTGATTTTTGGAATACACCAAACATCGCCGCGGCTGCACCGGAACATGTCGGCCCAATGCCGATCAATGCTGGGGTTTCTGAAGCAACCTTCCGAGCAACAGCAATGGCCTGTTCAGCATTGCACGCCGAATCATAATAATCATAGACAAGCTTAGCGCTGGTACCGTCGGCTAACTTAACGCCACCATTTTCATTGACGTCGGCGACGGCTGCCTTCAACACCGCCTCGGAGTTCACTCCGAACGAGCGAAGTGGGCCTGATTTAGCGCCCCAACCAGCGATGTTGATTGTTGTTTCCGCAATGGTTGGCGCAGCGAAGAAACAAGCCGTGCCTGCTACCAAAGCGCTTCTTACCAACGTTTTCGAAATTCTTTGTTTCATTAGTTTGTTCCTCTCAAAAGATAATCGAAGGCCATAGCGTCGGCAGCTTGACCTGCGCAGAGCCTGCTAATTAATTATCTATTTGTCAAGCAAACAATTAAATACCACTTTATGTGGGATACAATCGTTTTCTCTTGTGATATCAACTATAAAAGTCTCCAATCGTTTTTACCGAAAGAATGGCTTGACAAAACGATAAGGGTATCCAGATAAAGGTATCCAATCGTGTTTGCCGAAAGTATGGCTTAACAAAATGAAAACATCGCCTCGCCTTATAACGAGGAGAGCGGGCTATTTAATTTGAATAAGTGAATGCTGAATGAAAGATATCAAGCCCATAAGCTCAACAAGCGCGACAAAGCAAATTGCCGAACAACTGAAAGATGCTATTATATCCGGCGAACTCGGCCGTGGCGATCAGCTGCCCACGGAATATGAACTTGC
>CAXRCG010000142.1:0-72416 GCA_964228885.1 Pseudomonadales bacterium
AATCAACGACGACAACGACACAAAGACCTGAATCTGTGACAGCACCAGCAGAACCCACAGAGGCGGAAGTCGTAAAGCCGACACCAAAGGCAGATTCCGCGCCCAGAGACGAAAGCCCGAGAACAAACACTGAGGATGAGAAACCAACCTTAAGTGAACGGGTTCAGATTTTTATACCAAGCGAGGAAATCGACACTGAAAAAGCTGTCGCCTTCCCAACTAACATCTAGGAGAACCTGTGCGAAAACAACTTCCCGTTGAATTCATCTTCCAGCTTTTTTCGCTGATCATCGCAGTCATCATCGTTCATGCAGTCTACGTTTCCATTATCAGACCTAATGCAACGGCGATCCTTGAACAGCAAGCAATAGAGCTTAACGCCAATCCAGACTTCGTACCTGAACGGTCAACCTACGTGGTGATCAGAGATTTTGAGCAGGAAGCGTGCTTTATTCTGATGTTCTGGGCCATATCACTGATGGGGTATAAAGCAGTGCTCACCAATAGAGAAAGGAACTTACTCCAGCTCGACCTGTTACCCATCAATCTCGGAACCAGTATCCTGCCGGAGGATGCCCGCGAGTATTCCCGTCCTATTCAGGCTCTGCCGGAATCACAACATGGTTACCTGCTACCACGCGCACTTCTCACCGCACTGCATCGTTTTAGATCAACCCGAAACATTCAGGACGTCTCGAGCACCATCAGGGGGATATGTGAATCAGAATCAGAGCGGCTCGACTCCGAGCTATCGATGATTCGCTATATTGCCTGGGCAATACCTTCTATCGGCTTCCTTGGTACGGTCAGAGGTATTGGTCAAGCTTTGGGGCAGGCACATAAAGCTGTTCAAGGCGATATTGCAGGTGTCACCCAAAGTTTAGGCATTGCGTTCAACTCAACATTCGTTGCCTTATTGATCAGCATTCTTATCATGTTTCTCATGCACCAGCTACAGCTCACTCAAGAAAGGCTGGTGTTGGACGCGGAAGACTATTGCGATAATCGACTGATCAGGAACCTTCAGAACCAGATGCAATAAGCATCGTTTTTAAAGCAGGATTTTCCATTGGCCACATTGATAGAACTCAACGATTCGGGTATTCAAGTTTTCCAAAACGGAAAGCTCGTGACCGTTAGCCCCGGTTATGCGGTACTCAACGGCAGCAATTTACTGATCGGTAATAGCGGCGCAGAGAACGCACGACGACTACCGAGGTGGACAAACAACAGATACTGGAACCAGCTGGGCACAGAAGCTATGGCTAACGGTACTGCTAATATCCGCCATCATGCAGATCTCGCTTTTGCGCATCTAGAGCACATCGCATTACAACTCGACCAAGATATCGAAGAACTGGTTTTCGCCGTGCCAGGATTTTATTCAAAAAACCAATTAGCGCTATTGCTTGGCATGGCTAATGAGTGCCAGCTGAGTGTTAAAAGCCTCGTCGATACAGGTCTAATCTCGGTTGCGACCCCTAGTCCTCACGCCCTTGTACTTCACCTCGATATACATCTTCACAGAATTGTTTTGTCCGTGTTTAGAAATGATGGACTACTACGACGGACAGAAAGCTCTACCGTTACGGAATCTGGTCTATTTACGCTCTGGGACCGCTGGGCAAATATCATTGCAGATCAGTTCATACAGACTTCGCGTTTTGATCCGATGTACCAAGCCGAGAGTGAACAAGCGCTTTACGATCAACTACCCGGCTGGATAAAAAATCTCGGCACCACACGCAAACTGTTTGAGCTTGAACATAAGAATGTCAACTACTCAGTAAATGTGTCTCCGGATCAACTACTTTCCGCGTGCACCAACGTATACCCCCAGATTATTCAGGCGATTCGCAACCAAGCACCCACAAACGAACAGGCAAAACTTTACGTTTCACACAGATTCAAGAGCTTCCCCGGTTTCAGTGACTCCTTAGCATTGCTCAACAATGTAGAGGTGGAGCAGCTTCAAAGTGATGCCGTTGCAAAGGGCACGGTTCAGCATCTCGATAAAATTATACTGGACAATCAGGTTGCCCATATCACCAGCTTGCCCTTACCAAAGCCACGGAGTGAACCAGAAGCATCACCGGCCGCGACAAACATCCGTTCCGAGGGCGCATCGACCCATTCGACTGAACTAATACCCACTCATTTGCTCTTACACAATCATGCCAGTGCAATCGGCGAGAGATTGCCAATAAGCAACATCAGTGAAACCCAGATTGAGGTTGATGAAAAAAAACCGGTCTGCGTGTTGTACCGCGACAACAACGCCTTAGTAATTGAGATACCCGGAGATACTGATCTGGTTCTGTTGAATGACGAACCAATAGCCGACGGGGCCAAACTCTCAATTGGGAATAGACTTACGATAGGCAATGCAACCGTTACACTTATATCCGTTAAACCGTAACTTATGGCCCGAAAAAGAGAATTCAATGCCTTTAGCCTGTCGTTCCTCGACATTATGTCCTGTGGATTTGGCGCGGTAATTCTTATCTATTTGATCATAAACCACGCAAGTGAGACGGTCGACAAGGAAGTCGACCTGCAAGTGCTCGCGCAGGTCACAAAGCTCGAAAAAGAAGTGCTAGAGGGTGAAAAAGACCTGCTTGAACTACGTATAACGGTAAATGAAACCGAAGACGACATAACGGAAACACAGGGAACTACTGTTGAAATTCTCAAAGAGTTAGAGGAGTTAAGTAAAAGAATTGCTGAACTATCAGACTCAGGGACAAGTGCCGAAGATACGATCGAAAAACTTAAAACAGATTTGAAGTTGCTTGAAGAGGACAAAGCAATACTAGAAGGCAGTGTTGTCGGCGAAGACACCGCAGGCACAAGCCTTAGAGCATTCGTTGGTGAAGGAAACCGCCAATATCTAACAGGACTTAATGTCGGCGGCGAGCGCATTCTAATCATGCTAGACTCGTCTGCCAGCATGCTTCACGAAACGATCGTGAATGCAATTAGATTGAACAACATGCCCAAAGAAAACAAGCAGGCAGCTGAAAAGTGGCAGCGCGCGGTGCGCACAATCGATTGGGTTGTCGCTAACTTACCCAAAGAGGCTGAATTTCAAATTGTCACCTTCGATACCGAGGCCAAGCAGCTGGGCAAAAATAGCGGCTGGCAAAAAACAATCGATCGAGAAAACATGGACAACACACTTGCAGCGCTAGCCGAGAAGGAACCAGGGGGAGGTACCTCCCTGCATGCGCCTTTCGCCTATGCGCGACAACTGAACCCTCGGCCTGATAACATATACCTCATCACGGACGGCTTACCCACCCAGGGAGAAGCGCCAGACGATGAACCTACCGTCAGTAGCAGACAACGTGCTAGATATTTCTCTAGCGCACTAGACGAACTACCCAACGATATTCCTGTGAACATAATCCTGTTTCCCATGGAAGGTGACCCACTTGCATCGCCTAACTTCTGGATACTGGCGCAACTGACAGCGGGTGCCTTCCTCGCACCTTCGAAGGACTGGCCATAATGAAAAACAAGCGAAGAGAAGTTGAAGGTATTAGCCTATCCTTTCTCGATGTTGTTAGCTGCGGATTCGGTGCAATAATTCTGTTACTCGTGTTGACCAAGGTATTTGATCCAATCGTTTTAGAAGAAACGATCGAAGATTTAACCGCCTACCTTGAACAATTAGAAGCCCAATTATTCGATATCAGGGGGGAAACACGAGAACTTAACAGGGAAATGATAAGAAAAGAGGATAAGAAAGTCGACGAACTCGAGCGACTCGCTCAACTCGAAGCTAAGCTCGAAGCACTAAAGGGACAATATGAAGCTACCGTCGATAAGTCAAAAATCGACAACACGATTCAAGGCCAACTCGCTGAAGCAAAGCAAAAGATGACCCTAGAGTTACAAAAACTCCTTGTTGAGTATCAGAAACAACAGGAAGCGAATATGATCGGTGGCATCCCCGTTGATAGCGAATATGTCATTTTCCTTATTGACACGTCTGGCAGTATGCGGAGCGTCGCCTGGCCTCTTGTTATAAGAAAAGTCTCAGAGACCCTGGCCGTATATCCCCAACTAAAAGGGATTCAGGTCATGAATGATCAGGGGCACTACATGTTTCCGCGGTTCGCGGGCGAATGGATCGTAGACACCCAACAAAGGCGCAGAGAAATTATAGAACGCTTGGGTTTCTGGCAGGCGCAGAGTCGCTCAAACCCAACGAACGGCATCGCTGACGCTGTGGGGACTTTCTACCGACCTGGCAGAAAAATTAGCATCTATGTATTTGGCGACGACTTCAAAGGCAGATCATTTTCCGGCGTTATCGATCGCATAGACCAAATAAACACAGAAGATGAAAACGGTGAGCGACTGGTAAGAATTCATGGTATCGGCTTTCCAGTACAATTTGCAAACGCGGTGGGTGGAGGTGCAACGGGCTACCGATTTGCACACTTCATGCGAGTATTATGCGAACGTAATGGGGGAACTTTCGTGGGCCTGAATAGCTTTGGTGTTTTCTAAAACGACTAACGTTTTTTAGAAAGTAATCCGCGACGTATATTTAATCGTTTTAAAACCTTTCGCTTCCACACTAAATTTGTATTCTTGAGTAGTAGCGTTCAACCTCTCGCCCCGAATATTCTCGCCACTGATAATCCAGTCCCCAAAAATTCGCTCTTGGACTATCGCAGTCACTTTCTCTCGCTTCTGATTCCGCACGGTAATTTCGTAACTAACTTCCACACCCCTATCACCAATTCTGCGATAAGACGTTTGTTTCCTTTCTGCTACCAGATCAAACGCTTTGCCAACCGACAAAGTAACTGTCTCGTCTTCCGGCGTGTGCTTCACCCTATCCTCACCCACCAATTGTAGGGCGCCACTTGAGTCTTCCTGGTACACTCTGAATCGCCCAGCGGGCAAAGGCATGCCCAGCTTATTCTGTGTTCGGTTGTCAAATTTCAGTTTTACATCAAACTTTGACTTCTCGCTTTGGACCATTCGTTGATTACCCGCTGAACTCGAAAGCACATACTCTTTAGTAAATCCAACGCTATCAGCAGACATCAAATTAATTTGCTTTGTTTCATTATTTGCCAAATTTGACCGCCTAGGCAGCGTATAAAGATGGTACTCAAAAA
Source organism: Pseudomonadales bacterium (assembly GCA_964228885.1). Lineage (GTDB taxonomy): Bacteria > Pseudomonadota > Gammaproteobacteria > Pseudomonadales > Azotimanducaceae > UBA4582. Next base: position 5,139 of record CAXRCG010000142.1, read on the forward strand.
AAGATTCTTGTTGAGGCATTGCTTCGCTCATTGCGCGCCTTGCTGTCGTGAAGCGCTCTTCATATAGTTGTCTGTCTGCTTTCACTCGATTGACATCGCCTGCGACCAGTTTAATCAGCGCGTTCTTGAACCGCGCTCCGCTTTGATTTTTCATTGTTACCCATGCAGAAAGATCAAACTCACCTGATTCATCGTCGAGCACAGCAATGTAATCAGCTTGCCAGGAAATCCCGTTAGCTAGATAAGATGTTTCCAACTGCTGAGGGCCATGGACTTGATTTTCTAACAACCACACCAGCGTTGGCTTAGAAGTCAGCTCTTCAGGTACATATGACAGCGTGATAGTGCCTTCTGGGTCAATCTCGATTTCATCGCCAAAATCTACAATCTCCGGATCAAGCGCAAGTAAATTTCCTTCTCGAAGGATTTTTTCATCGCTCGAACCGTCTATCACTCTTCGACTATATTTCAGTTTTCTACCAACAAATTTAGACAGCAAGGTTTCTCTGTTCAGCAAGTCGTAGCGATAATTTTGCTCCAACACTGAAACCTGATTGCGCTGACCAACAGACTTAACGGTGACTGAGGTTGCATCAATCGTCTTGGGAACATCTTGGAACTCAAGCTCTACCATTCCCTTTGGTAACACTGTTTCACGAACCTCTCGTACCAACGCAAAATTGTTGTTGTATACCGTGACGCTCAAATCACTCTGAGTATCGTTTCCTACAACAATCTGCTTTGCCTGCTCGATGGTATTTTCGGCATAAATTTTTGGCGCAACGCTGAACACCAACAACAAGCATAGAGCACTAAGCACAACGGGGTAGGTCAATTTGAACGCTGTTAATCGAAATAAATTTTCGCTCTTGTTCATTGTCGCTCGTTCCTGTGCTTAGACTTTAGAAATGGAAAGAAATTCTGCAAAAGATGAATCAAGATATACGGCAATTAATTTCGCATTGCAACACAGATAATCAGGTGTACATGACCATTAATCAGGCTAGAATACCGCGCTTCCAGCACAAGTGAGCAGACTAACAATGGCGCCAACGACTCATCGCACCGCCTACGGTGTAAAAATACTTAATGCGAACCACAAAGAGATAAGGCGCTTAAAACGCGAAGGACATGTCGCTGAGTTGCATGGAAACAAATTCTGGAATTCCAGCTTCCTCATCATGAACTATCTGAAAAAAAATCCCTTGAAACAGAAAGTTAGGATACTCGAAATTGGTTGCGGCTGGGGTCTATTGGGCATCTATTGTGCAAAGGAGTTTGATGCGCGAGTGACAGGGATAGATGCGGATGAAAATGTGCTTCCCTATCTTCAGGCGCATGCAGAGATTAATAAGGTAGAGATCGTTGGCGAGAAAGTATCTTTTCAACAGCTTACCGTTGAGCGACTGAAAAACTACGATATCATCCTCGGAGCAGATATCTGTTTCTGGGACGAAATGACCGGCATGCTCTTTAACCTGATCAATCGCGCAAAAAAAGCTGGTGTAGAAACAGTCATGATTTCTGACCCTTGTCGGTCTCCCTTCACCGCACTGACTGAACGTTGCAAGAAAAAATACGATAAAGTGGAAGTTGTTGCAAAGCATTTGTCTAGACCCGTAAAAGCCTCTGGAGAGATTCTTATCATCGACCTCTGATCCATTTGAAGATCAAACTACTAGGCAGGAAAACGCATGATGATCGTCACCACTACACCAGGTATCGAAGGAAAAAAAATAGAAAAGTACCTCGGAGTAATCACGGGGGAAGCGATTCTTGGTGCAAACATTTTCAGAGACATGTTCGCCGCAGTAAGAGATATTGTTGGGGGACGCTCGGCATCTTATGAGCGCGAGCTGGGCAAAGCCAGGGAAATCGCCTTCGCTGACTTGGAAGACTGGGCAGACGAATTGGGTGCGAATGCGGTTGTTGGTGTCAACGTCGACTATGAAAGCTTCGGGCAAACAAACGGCATGATGATGGTCTCCGTTACTGGTACAGCGGTTTTTGTTATCGACATCTGACTCGCTCGAGTAATGGAGTCCGGTCAGTTAATCACGATGTAATCACTCCGCTTCGCTCTGTAAAGCGGTGTCTGGGTTGGCACAACATTCATCTAACACAATGGTTTTATACTTACGCTTGCCAAAGCCACGTCTCATCGCTAGAGTCTCGGGGCTTGAAAACCCTGGATTTGACAAGTGTTTGAGAAAAAAACCATACAAGGTGCTTACTTTGCGCTCGCAGCCTACTCCGTTTGGGGTTTCTCCCCGATTTACTTCAAAGCGGTAGACCACGTCAATCCTTTGGAAATCGTCTGCCATCGAGTCCTCTGGTCTTCAGTTTTGCTGCTCGCGATTCTCGCCATAAAAAGAGACTTGGGAACACTTCGAATAACTCGCAATCAGCTTTTGACCCTCGCGGGTACAGCGTTATTACTTTTTGGAAACTGGCTGGTGTTCATCTACGGCATTTTGAGCAATAACATTGTCGAAACCTCACTCGGGTACTTTATCAATCCGTTGGTCAGCGTATTTCTTGGAATGATTTTTCTGAAGGAGTCTTTACGTCCACTGCAATGGCTTGCAATTTCTATCGCTGGTGCAGGTATTGCGCTTCAGCTCATTTTCTTTGGCGCGATTCCCTGGATATCACTGACCCTCGCATTCAGTTTTGGTTTTTATGGTTTACTGCGCAAGAATCTCAACTTTCCAGCCATTACCGGTGTAACGATAGAAAATCTGACACTCCTTCCAGTGGCACTTGTCATATTGGTTTGGCTGCACTACAACGGTGGTTTGTCCTTTGGCTCTCTCAATACCAGCACAAACATCTTACTAATGCTCGGGGCAGTCGTGACATCTTTTCCGCTCCTCTGCTTTGCTGCCGCAGTCACCCGGCTGTCTCTGACCGCTGCTGGTATGTTTCAGTATCTTGCTCCCTCGTTATCTCTCATCATTGCGATTGCTATCTATGACGAACCCTTTGAAATGGACCGAATTATTACGTTCATTTGCATATGGAGCGCACTAGCGATATTTACCGCGGAGACCTTTCATCACCATGGAAGCATTGCCAAACGACTCAACACCTGAACCTAGAACAACAAAAGAATTCAAAACCGATGCGCGCGATTGACGACCTGACACTGTTACCTGACCGATTTCTCATCGGGGTCTATGACATTCTACCCAGCATAATAAAAATCATTGGCTTTGAGGCGACCAGTGCCTACATGGCGAATCATGTCTTGCCGGTAGGTACAAAGTGACAACGGCGAACGGTCTGACGCTTCAGCATACCTTTGACAGGGATATTAGTCTGTCTCGCAACGCTGCATCGACGGATAAAAGCGCCAGCTACGAGGTCAACATTAGCGCCGACTGGCAGGTGTTCGTCGGACCGAACGGCGGCTACATTGCAGCCATCATATTGAACGGTATGAAAACGGAACTCGCCGCAACCGAAGGTCTACCAAGACTGCAGCCTCGTTCGGTGACCTATTACTTTTTATCCGCGTCGGTTCCCGGACCCGCCACCCTCGAAGTCCAGGTAGAAAAGCTCGGACGGACACTCAGCAGCGTCACCGCTAAACTATTCCAAAACGAAAAAACAATTGCTATAGCACTTGCAACCTTTGGCAACGCAAGAGCAGCGGTCGAGTTTTCAGACTTAACAATACCTGAGGTTGTCCCACCCGAAGAAGTAGGCCAGCACAACATGATGCGCAAAGGAGTCCTGGGTCATGTTCCTTTTAGGGACCAGTTTGACCAGCGCATTGCCATCGGGCCTACACCCGGAGAAACTTCAGAGACTGCACGCGTAGGCGGATGGACCCGGTTTAATCAATCTAGAAGATTTGACGATCTGGCAATCGCTGCAATTTCAGACTCATGGTATCCCGGGTTGTTTACAAAAAAGCTGGACCCTCCCATGCATTGCCCCACGGTTGATCACACAGTGCATTTCCTTGCAAACTATCCGGAGAACGCCGGATTAGAAGAATTTCTCCTAGTAGACTTTCAAACCAGTACAGCGAACAACGGGTACCTGGTTGAAGATGGGTGTATTTGGACCGCCGGAGGCCTATTGCTGGCAAGGTCTAGGCAATTGGCAATCATACTTCCCCGCTAACAGGCGAGACGGGTTCATCAAATCCTTGGCGTAGGTCCTGCTTCATTCGCATTTGTACTTGTCGATGTGCCCCCTTTTCGCTGGCCGCATGTTTAGCTCCGGTTTTCTTCCTATTACCGCAGATTGTCAACTCACGCAGACCCCTGCGTGAAAAGAAGCGATTTCCATAAATTGCAAAAAATCCAAGATCGCCCCTTATGCTATTTCAGCACTATTCTTTGTCTTTGAATCGAGCTTAGAAGCTGTATTGAGCCCCGCGGAATTGAATATTCCGTTTGTCATCTCGTTTTTCTGACCTGAAACAGCGAATAGCACCCTTGAAGAAATCACACGAGCCAAGGATAGAACCGATCCAAGGCCTCGAGAAAATAGCCTCGATAGCGAAAAAACGCATTATCTGCCAAGATGAAAACCACTCGAAAATAAGACGGAGAGGTGAAGACCAATGAAGGAAATTGCCGGTGCGATCATTATTCTCGCGGGATCACTTCTATTGATCGCAGCAATGAGTTTCGACAGTGTCCTCTTCTGGATTATTGGCAGTTTTATGCTAGTTGATGGCTACTTTCTTCTTGCGGCATCGATATTCTTCCCGCGAGTACTGAAAGAGTTGCTCTCGAAGGAAAATCATCGAGAAAATAGTTAACGCTGCTTGATACAGCAATACTTAAATCACGCCCTCCTATCAACAACAGGCAAATCCCACAGGAGCTGCATACGCTGACTCAAAGCGACATCAATCCTAAAATCAAGATTAAAGGCGAAGTTTTAAAAATACCCTTTAATCAGCGTCTGTCCGAAATGTGTCTTAGTGCTAAATAAATGCTGAATTTAATCGCGGACGCAAGATCGAGCACGAACATACGGACGACAAAAATGCTAATGGCTTTTATTCCCAACTGATTTAAAGATATCCGTATTGCAGCGCAGCAAATACACCAAAAATGTTGATTTATCGCCCCGATTTATCGTCATTTCATTCAATCCGAACCCAATTTCAGCTATCCTAGCGACCTTTTTAAAGCTTGCTAAAAAAGTCAGGAGCATCCTAATGACAATGCAACAAACTCCGCTTATTCTTTCTAGAATTCTGGGTCGTGGCGCTAAACTCGATCCCAACGAAGAAGTTGTGACCTTGCTGGAAAATGGTACCCACCGACAAACGTTAAAGACAACCTGGGAGCGCGCCAATCGGGTAGCGGGTGCATTGAAAGCGCACGGTATAAAGGAAGGGGATCGGGTTGCAAGCTTCATGTGGAGTAACTACCGACACCTCGAGCTCTATCAGGGCGTGCCATCAATGGGTGCTGTGCTGCACACTCTGAATATCCGTCTTTCACCGGCAGATCTTGAATACATCATTAATCACGCAGAGGACCGGGTCATATTCGCAGACGAAGATTTACTGCCTTTACTAGAACCTCTGAAAGGCAAGATACCGAGTGTCGAACTTATCGTCATCTGCCGCTACGGCGAAAATGGAGAGTCAACTTTCACAGATGTCATTGACTACGAAGATTTTATAAAAGACCAGCCCAGCAGTTTTGACTGGCCAGAGCTCGACGAGCACGCACCCATGGGACTGTGCTATACCAGTGGTACCACCGGCAAACCCAAGGGCGTTATGTACACTCACAGATCGACCTATCTGCATACGATGGCTCAGGCAATGACAGATGCAGTCAGCTTATCTGCGCTTGATGCGCTCTGTGGCATCGTACCCATGTTTCACGCCATGGGTTGGGGTATGCCTTTCACTGCCTCGATGCTTGGTTGCAAACAGGTTTATCCGCACAAATACATGTCGCCAGAAAAACTACTCCAACTGATCGTTGACGAAGAAGTCACTATTTCCGCTGGGGTTCCGACTATTTGGCAAGGTATCAAAGCAATACTTGAGGCCGAAGGTGAGAGCAAATATGACATGAGCAACCTGTCACGACTCACCTGTGGCGGATCCGCGCCCCCTGTATCCATGATGCGCTGGTACTGGGAAAAATATGGCGTTGAGATGGTCCAAGGGTGGGGCATGACAGAGACAAACCCTCTGGGAACATTATCGAGAAAAGTTGCCAAACGCTCACACATAAGACTCACGGAAGACCAGCAATTCGAAAACATAGCCAAGGCCGGTCTATTAATTCCAGGACTTGATATTGAAATCGTTGATGAAGAGTGGAATCCGGTGCCCCATGATGGTGAATCAGTTGGCGAACTGCTGATTCGCGGACCCTGGATTGCTGCCGAGTACTACAACGACCCGCAACCCGACAAATTTCACAATGGTTGGCTGGTCACCGGCGATGTCGCAAAAATCGATCAGGAAGAATACCTTATTATTGCTGACCGCTCGAAGGACCTGATCAAGTCAGGCGGAGAGTGGATCTCTTCCGTTGATCTTGAAAATCACATCATCGCTCTGGAAGGTGTACTTCAGGCTGCAGTCGTCGCACAACCACATCCAAAATGGGATGAAAGACCGGTGGCGTTGGTTATTCTGGTTGAGGGGTCGAATGTTACTCGCGAGTTAATTCTGGAGCACTGTGCTTCCATTTTCGCAAGATGGCAGCTACCGGATGACGTTATTTTTGTCGAGAGTATTCCGTTAACAACAACAGGGAAAATTGATAAGAAGACCATTCGTGCGGAACTTGATGAAACAAACTATCAATTACCCGATATGCGAACAGCCTGACATCTGTGGCTGTTAATCGGTTTCCTTTTACCAAACAGTACAGGGATCTCCTGCATCAACGGGTGGATAGCTTTAGCGATCAGCGGCGGCTGAGCGATAAACTTGTGTCTGCCGCTGTCGCTATAACTATTTATGCACACAACAACGCTTGCGCAGTCATCGTCACCCGGCGTTCTCCTCGACTCAACGCACACTCCGGTCAGTGGGCGCTGCCCGGTGGTCGAGTCGACGAGGGAGAGTCGCTGATTGACGCAGCCCGTCGGGAAATGCACGAAGAAATCAATATAGACTTACCAGAATCTGCTTTACTGGGAACACTTGACGATTACGTTACGCGGTCAGGGTATGCGATTACGCCAGTTGTGTTCTGGTCAGACATCAAACCCGACCAACTGCGCCCGAATCCGGACGAGGTTGCTTCGATACACCCCTTCAGCTTTGATGATCTCGTCAACCCGAAGTCACCCAACCTGGAAAATATACCGGAAAGCGAAAGGCAGGTGCTTTCCATGAACTACCAGCACGATCGAATTTTTGCACCCACAGGCGCCATCCTCTATCAATTCAGGGAAGTCGCGATACTCAACAAGCACACTCAGGTAGGCCACTTTGATCAACCTGTCTTCGCCTGGCAGTGACCTAATGTGAAATTACTACGAAAAAAAATCTTCACTCGTCTGAGACTGCGACTCCCTGCCCGTGTGTCTTCATCGGCAAAACAATCCGGGTTTCTCTTTTAATACCGTCAGCCACTTTTTCTGCGCCTTCGAAATTGACGTCGGTTGGAAGACTCAAGATCGAAACATCATCACTCTTCCGCGGGAACATTGATAAAACAATAATAAACGACAACATGCCGACGCATAACAGGGCTGTGATCGACCACAATAACCAGCGATTTCTTTCATAGGGCTGCGCCCATTTAAGGTCCCTTATAATCAACTCATGGGGGATACGTTTCTTCTTAAATGACACTGTCTTCTCCTCATAGATAAGCTTTTCTTTCCAGTAGATTTTTACCTAACCTATTAAAACTTGAAATAATGAGCATTCACTGTGGAAAGAAAGGCAATCAGAAGACAAAAAGTGGAGATGAAGGTGATAACGCCCTTGAACATTAGTATTGATAGACGACTGACAAAGTCATCAACTTGTCCACTTTAAGAGCTTTAATGCGCTTAAGCATACGGTTTTACTGTAATATACGCGCGGAACGTCTTGAGTAGAAATCGTCGCCCATTCTCCAGCAAAGGATCACAGGTATGCCAAATAAACTTGAACAATTAAAAACGATGACGGATGTGGTTGCGGATACTGGCGACATTGAAGCAATGAAACAGTTTAAGCCGCAAGACGCGACGACAAATCCATCGCTATTACTAAAAGCAGCCGCAATGCCACAGTACGCACCCTTGGTTGAGGCGGCGAAACAGTTCGGATTATCTCATGGCAGTTCAAACCAGGAACAACTAGACCTGGCCTGCGATCGGCTCGCTGTGCTAGTCGGGATTGAAATCCTCAAGCTGATACCCGGCAGAATTTCTACCGAAGTCGACGCCCGACTATCGTTTAATGCAAAAGCAATGGTCGAGCGAGGTCGAGCACTCATTGGTCAATACGAAGCACTTGGTTTCAATCGAAATCGAGTCCTAATCAAACTCGCATCCACATGGGAGGGCATTCAGGCTGCAGAGGTTTTGGAAGCAGAAGGCATCAACTGCAACCTGACCCTTCTCTTCTCATTTGAACAAGCTGTCGCATGCGCGAACGCCGGCGTTTTCCTCATTTCACCTTTCGTTGGACGAATTCTTGACTGGTGGAAGGCACACACAGAAATCAACTATACCGCAACGAACGATCCCGGTGTATTGTCTGTGCAGAGAATTTTTAACTATTACAAGGCTAACGGCTTTGCCACAGTAGTGATGGGTGCGAGTTTTAGAAACACAGGAGAAATAGAGGCTCTGGCCGGCTGCGACAGGCTCACCATTAGCCCTGCGCTGCTCGAAGCGCTGAGCCAAGACGATGGGAAGCTGGTTCAGACTCTGGATAAAAATACACCTCAAGGCGGCAAAGCGAAAATATCACTAGAAGAATCTGCATTTCGCTGGTCTCTCAACGAGGATGCAATGGCAACTGAAAAACTTGCAGAGGGGATACGTCAATTTACAAAAGACACACGCGAACTGGAACAACGGCTTGTAAGGTAAAAAGCTTGAGCTGACTTTGCAGCGCTAAATCAGTCTCCGGTTAGCGCCGGTTGGCTCGTGATTCGGGCTGACGGCGCCATACAGGCAATGAAAATTCAGAAGACGTGTCATCAACATGGATCTTGTTTGTCGCGACGTCGTCCTTCTGAAAACAAATCAGCAATTAGCCAAATCAATCATTAAACTGGAACAAGCCGATACCTCCATATTGTTTACCCGTGACTACTCATCAGATGGCGTGCATACTCACCTTCTTTGTCATAGACGCGCTTGAACTAAACAAAAAAACAGCCTATTTACCTGCCACTTCAGCACATTCTTATGAGCACAGCAAACGACCTTAAATTCGACGCACTCAATTTATCAAAAGAGCTGCTAACAAACCTAGCAAGTCTCAACTATCATGAAATGACACTTATTCAGGCACAGAGCCTACCTCTAATTCTGGAAGGGTTGGATGTCATCGCGCAGAGTAAAACCGGGTCTGGCAAAACAGCTGCGTTCGGTTTGGGTGTTCTGCAGAAACTCAACGTGAAGCGGTTCAGAGTGCAGAGTCTGATTCTCTGTCCTACCCGGGAACTTGCTGATCAGGTATCAAAAGAACTGCGGAGGCTTGCCCGCACTGTACACAATATAAAAATCCTAACACTGTGCGGTGGCACAGCCTTTGGTCCTCAGGCAGGTTCACTGGAGCACGGCGCGCACATTATCGTTGGTACACCCGGACGCGTTGAGGAACATCTTCGCAAGGGCAAGCTGGATTTGAAATATCTGAGTACCTTTGTGCTTGATGAAGCTGACCGTATGCTCGATATGGGTTTTAGCGAGACGATTGATGACATACTCAAACACGTGCCCTCAGCTAGACAAACCTTATTATTTAGCGCAACTTTTCCACAAGAAATAGAGGCAATGACAAGCAAAATTATGCTTGCCCCCCAACGCGTTGAAAACACCCAGACCCATTCGGAGGAAAGTATTCAGCAATATGTCTGTCGACTTGAAGACGAAGAAGATCGAATCACAGCACTTCGATTAATCCTGCTGGAAATTGAGCCTGAATCTACTTTGGTATTTTGCAATACACGCAAACAGGTCCAGGAGGTTGCAAAAGAACTCGTCGCCGCAAATTTCAGTGCATTGGCACTACATGGCGAATTGGAACAAAAGTCGAGAGAAGAAATTTTGGTCCGCTTCGCCAATAAAAGTGCGTCTATCTTGGTTGCAACGGACGTCGCTGCTCGGGGACTTGATATTGACGAGTTAGACCTAGTGATCAATCATCAAATCGCACCAGAACAGCAAGTACACATTCATCGAGTCGGTCGAACGGGCCGCGCCGGTAATAAGGGGCAAGCGTTTACGCTGTATACTAAAAGAGAGCAATTCAAACTGGAAAAACTGGAAGCTTTTCTCAACATCTCGTTGGAGCAACGGGAGCTTGAAAAACCAGAACTTCTTAGCAAACCAACGTTCTATCCTGCGATGGCTACCCTGCAAGTTGATGGCGGACGAAAACAAAAAGTCAGACCAGGAGACATCGTAGGCGCCCTTACGGGTAAAGATGGCATCGCTGCGACGGAAGTTGGCAAAATCAACGTATTTGAGCGCTGTACCTATGTCGCAGTGACACAGGCAAAAGCGAAAGCTGCACTGAAAAAACTCTCGGAGGGAAAGTTAAAAGGACGATCTTTTCGCGTTCGACGCATCAGAGGCTAGGCACCGGCCTGCATCCCCGATTCGGTTCTGACGTCACCGGCTATTCTAGTATGTTTCATCACCCTTGCCTGCCGAATGTCATAGGGCCTTGCTCGATGCAGCATACGCCTGTTGTCCCAAATGATCAGATCTCCCACTTGCCAGTGATGCTCGTGGCAACGTTCAGGTGAACAAGCAAATGAAAGCAACCTCTCGAGTAACGCTTCGGACTCGGCCTTTTCAAGCCCGGGAATACCGAACGCATGCCGGCCGATATACAACGCTGGTTTCCCTGTCACTGGATGGAACTTGACTAGCGGCCGTAAAGGCGGGTTTTCGACATCATAACCGTAGCCTTTGCTTTGGTTCATACCAGCACGGGCTTGCGAGTACTTAAGCGAGTGAAATGCGGCAAGATCCTGTATTGTCTCCTGAAGTCCTTCGGGTAATGCTTCATAAGCTGCCCTCATATCTGCCCATTCAGTTCCCCCGCCACTTGTCGGTAAAACGTGTGCTGAGAGCACCGAGGCTTTCGCAGATACCGGCATATAGGAGCTGTCAGTATGCCAACCCTCATTACCAAGTAACACCTGCATAATATGATCATCTTTATCCACAACATAACCGTCTTTTGTTGTGTTCGAAAGTGGCACAGCCGATTGACCTTCGACAATTATTTCTAGTTCACCAAATCGTCGTGCAAAATCACCCTGGGCCTTGTCACTCAGATGCTGACCAGGAAACACCAGCAAACCATATTCGTGAAAAGCTTCAAGGATCAGCTGCCATTCCTCATTCATCAATGACGCCAAATTGATACCTGTAACGAGCGCGCCCACATTTTTTTCTGACAGAGGTTCAATTGATAGCTGACTCATTTTGATCTCCTACAGGCTCTCTCGCCCGGTTCTTGGATCGTGTTTCGACCTTCAATGCTAGAACGATCAGCGCTGTGAGTAAATATAAAGCTAAAAAGGTGAAAAATGCAGGGCGATAGTTTCCTGTCACGTCATAAACCCAGCCTGCAAACGGCGTACCCGCCAGGTGCAGTATCGCCATTGGAGGTCTCATGGCGCCAAGTACTCTGCCAAATGATTCTCGGCCAAAAGCAGCGCCAACCACAGCGCCTTGCATGGGCACCACGCCTCCCATACCGAAACCAAACATACAGGCACCGAGAAGAAAGCCAAAATAACCCTCAACAAACAACATGAACAAATGTCCAACAAACTGAAAACCGATACCCAGCCACAAGGCATGCCTAACATCCCATCGATCCACCAAGACACCAAAAATTAACTTGCCAGCGATGCCGAACCCTGCTGTAGCAGACGCTATGCCGGACGCGGCTACCAAAGAAAGGCCCCGATCAGTAAGTTGAGGCACCATATGAATCAATGTTGCGCTTTGAATGCCGAAGAGCAGACCAATGACCGTAAGCAAAATCCAGAAATTTGGTTGGCTCAGAAAATCACCTGTGCGAAGTGCCGGCTTAGGTGGGGGAAGAGAACTCATTTCTGTGGCACCATCTGGTAACAAGCCAACGTCTTCAGGCCTTGATATCACCAACCGGAGCGCAACTGGCAAGACCACGAGAAATGTGATCAGGCCATAGGTCATAAATGCTTCACGCCACCCGAACGTCGCGATTATCCACGCGCTGATAGCGGGCATAATAACACCAGAAACCGAGATACCTGTTGCAGCGATACCTAGCGCAGAACCACGTTTCAAGACAAACCAGTTGCTGACCAGTTTTGAAGTAGCTAATTGCCCCATGGCACCAGCGCCAAAACCCACGAAGACGCCCAGCACGAGGTAGAACTGGAGCGGCGTCTGAACCAATCCGAGCAGGCCGAAACCAGTACCCATCGATATTGCCCCGCAGGCCATGACGTTCTTCAGCGGAAACCTGTCCAGCGCTCTTCCAATAAACGGTGCCAGTACAGCGCCAACACCCTGGGTTACGGTTACACCGATTGAAACACCAAACCTAGAATCACCAAACTCAACCGCAATCGCTTTAAAGAAGATACCGTAAGAATAAAAGAAAAAACCAACAGCAATAAAGTCTACTAGGAACGCAACCGCGACCATACGCCATCCCAGAAAGGTCTTGTCATTGTTACGTTTGAGTAGATAGGAAAGCATAGAGGGTTGTAAAGCAAGTCAATCGAATACTATACACTCATCTACTTCCGCTCTCATTAGAAGGAGCGATCTGAGTGGGAGGCTTATCGCCGTCCAACAATATCAACAATGGCGGTAGCAACAAAAAATCCAAAATGAGAGCAATACCAATCACAATCGATACCAACAAACCCATATCACCGTTCGGTCTGAAATCAGATATGCCCAGCATCATAAATCCGGAAATTAACACCAAAGTTGTAATCCACAGAGCAACCCCAACCCGTTGAAACGCATAACGCACCGCATCTTCAGCAGACAACCCCTGTGCTCTCCTTGCTCGAAGATATTTACTGAGAAAATGTACTGTATCGTCAACAACAATGCCCATCGTGACTCCCAGCACAAGCGACAGCGACTGACCTACGTGACCGCTCATCAAGTACCAGACGCCAAAGCCAGTAGCGCCAGGAAGAAGATTAGGTATCAAACTAATGAGGCCTATTTTCACCGAACGCAATGTAATCAATAACACTATGGCGATGAGTACCAACGCGATGAAGGCCCCTTTCACACTACCCAACATACCTCGAATACCAATATGCGTGAACATCAAAGCCGTACTAGATCCTTCCTGTTCGAGTTCCGGTGCATTTTCATGAAGCCAGGCTTTGGCGTTTTCTTGCAGCTCAATAAACGCCGGCGTGGGCAAACTAGGCACAGAGACAATCATCCGCGATGCGGATTTATCAAAACTAAGCAAATTTGTTAGATCCAGACCAAAAGGTAATGACAACTCGTATAGCAAGAGATACTGCGCAGCAAGATTTTGCGATTCTGGCAGACGATACCAAGCATCATCATTACCGTTCAGGTTCTTACTCAATCGCTTAACGATATCTGTGTAGGTATTCACATGGGTGACATATTTCTGTTGCCGGTACCATTGCGCAAACTGCTCCACTCTCGCGAGATATTCAGGATCAGACACACCCTGTGGTTTTCCCGAGTCAAGGGAATACTCGATCCGGTATAGACCACCTAGGTTTTGATCAAGAAAGTCGGTATCGTGGCGAAGCTGAATAGACTCATCGAAGTACTTGCTGAACTGATCGCTGACAATATTCATAGGTGCTAACGAAACCAGCGCTATTGATACAAGCACACTGAGCGACAACAATATAGAACGATGCAGAATCACCCAATCTGCAAATTGCGCCATCACTATGTTGGTTTTCGAATGACCGGGCTTAACGCCTGTCGGCAGTATGTACACAAATGCGGGTAAGAAAGTAAGTGAAAATAAGAAGGCATAGACCACCCCAATGGCTACGATATTTCCTATATCCTGAATAGGCGGTACATCCGCCAAAACGTTAAGGCTTAAAAACCCGATCGCGGTACTGACACTTGTCAAAGCAATTGGATGAATATTAATCGTGAGAGCATCAATCAGCGCAATTGTTTTTTCGCCACCTTCGCGTATCTCTTGATAAAAACTAACCAGCAGGTGAACACCATGCGCTACAGCCACTGTTAACAAAATGACAGGGGCCTGAGACGACAGGGGTGAAATTTGGAATCCAAGCCATCCTGCAGTGCCCATCGCACAAATAATGGTGAACAGCGTTGTGAACACTATTGCTATCACGCCCACAACTGACCTAAGCAGCAATGCCATGATAAAAACCACCAACAGGAACATTAGCGGCGTTTGTGTACTGAGATCGCGTATCGAAGTTTCAGAAAAAGTCGCAGAAATGATAATCGAGCCCGTGGTAAAAACCTCCAACCCCGGATGCGCGGCCATAATAGCTGCCTTTTGATCCCATGCCCAATGCGCGGCTTTCACTTCAGAATTTGAGGCGTTTTCCTCAAAGCGGAATTCAACATTTATTCCTGTAACTTTGCCGTCTTTGGAGATTAACCGGTTTTCTATCAAAGGCTCATTCAGGGAAATGCGCCGAACCTCTGCCATTTCTGCGACTGACAACTCGGCAGGGAATTCGACCAAATTGTCGACAAGCAAGTCATCATCTTCCACTTTGGTATGCTGGTAGTTTGTTAACGAGTCAACGCGCGAAACCCCCTCCGTTTTCCATGCTTCATCCGTCAAGTCCGCAACCACTTGCAGTGTCTCGCGCGTGAAGGCGTCGCCTTTCTTCGGCGCAATACCAAAGAAAATATTATCGACCCGTGAGAACGTCGCCTCAAGTTCCTCGAACGCGAGCAGTTGGGGGTTTTCAGGGCCAAAGTTATCGCGAGTATCAGTAGATATTGTCAGAAACCTGATGCCTGACCCCGCGCCAATAACAATCACTATGGTTAACGCTATAATCAGCCAACGGCTCCTTAGGACCAGATAGGGAAGCGTTGCATCCAGCTTTGAAACAGCACTTTCTGTCATTCTAAACACCGGGATGAATTTCAAATCCAGTACATTACAGCAGCCAGCCACAGAGATACAGAACACCCCAAAGCGAACATAAAGTGTGAGACAATTCACCGCACACTGAAACGGCAACGAGAGACAAATGACGATGAAATATCATGTGGTTGCTGCCACAAGCGAACTTGAAGAAGGTGGACAGAAGTTTATTGATTTGGAGGGTGAAGAAATTCTTTTGGTACAACACCAAGGTGAGTATTTTGCCATCGCTTACCTCTGCAGCCACGCTGAGTTCGGTCTGGAAGGAGGACAACTTCAGGATGGTTGTATCACCTGCCCATATCATGGCGCAGAATTTTGCCTGAGAGATGGCTCTGTTCAGTCACCACCTGCCTTTGAACCCATTAAATCATACCCTTTGAAAATCGAAGATAATGCCATCGCCGTCGGCTTGGACGCCTAGTAAATCACACAATCTACTGTCATCACAGACCACCACGAGTTCATTAGTTCAAGCGAACAACGGTGCGTCCTGACAATTTTTCACCTGCGTAAAACAGTCCTCCCTCAGCAGTCTGAAACTTATCAGGCGCAAGACCGCTGAATGAGAAGCTTTAGTGATTTAGGGGATACTGATCATCTGCTCGCGAAGCATTCAACCTTGTTAACTCGGAACCTCTAGGATTTGTATTGCGATTCAATAGTCGCATCCAGCTCTCGCTCTAAAGCTGCCAGACCCTTAATATGAGTCTCAACCAACTCATCAACGCTACGGTATCGGAAGACTTCCTTGCCCTCGCGCATTACAACCACTGCTTTAGGGTCTTTAGCGTAAAAAATCCCAGTTTTTTTATCCGAAGCCATGAACTGATCCCCAGCCCCCCGCAATTTCGATAGATCGTTGGTTTTGTTCATCTTAAGCCAAGCATACAGCATCACGCCAGCGGCACCTCCAGACTGGCTCAACCTGAGTATTAGTGATGAGAAGATTGACGAACAATTAGAAGCGCTATCACAGGATTCCTCAAGTTCGCATCTAGTGGCCTGATAGCGTTTGGATTATGTTCGGGATTCATCTAACACCTTTCTGATTTTCTCCAACTCAGAAATTAACGCGACCATTGCTTCAGCGGGTTGGCTCTGGAAAAGCTGCTCGAAGGCTGGTGTGGCAGAAATGATCGCCTCATTGCGGGCTCTTTGCCCTTCCGGTGTTAACCTTACAACCTTCTGTCTACCTGAGTTCTCATCGGGAGTAACGGTGATAAAACCTTTGGCCTCTAGCTTTTTCAGAGAATTGGTTATAGCGCCTTTGGTTACTTCCATTGCTTTAGCCAGTCGACCCGGTGACGCCTGATCGTCGACCCGGCAAAACCAGTTCAGAATACTAAACTGAGGTCGACTCATGCCGTAGGGTAAACTGCGTTTAAATCGGGTGGTCGATAGCTGAGCTATAATGCCTATTTCATTGAACAACCTAAAAACCAGTTCTCCGCTGACATAGGTATCGGCATTTTCTTGTTCCATTGCTTTCGACATCGAATCACTCCTTCGTACCTTCCCGTGATGAATGAAAAAACATGCTGAGGCTAAACAATCGCCTTGCAAATTATTTTAGTTTAACTTTAAACTGTTTAGTGTTGTACCTATTATTTGCCAAAGGATGGATATGAAAAAAATCTCCTTATCGATACTCGCGGTTGCATTCATATTGTTTGCCGGTGTCATGATGCTACAAATAGCGGCTTCCGAGCGTGTAGAAGTCGTTGAAGTGAAGACCCTTGATGATCAAGGAGGGTTCGCCACCACGCGTTTGTGGGTTATTGATCACGAAGGCAAACAGTATTTACGAGCCGGAGCCGATTCAGGCTGGTATCTGCGTATGAAGACCAATCCGAATATAACGATGACCAGAGACGGAAAAAGAGCACAATATTATGCTGTCGAGCGCAGAGATCTGGTGGACGTCATCAACGCAATGATGAACGAAAAATATACATGGGGAGACGATGTCATTGGCGCGGTTACCGGCAAAGAAGAGGCAATCCCGATGGAACTGCAGCCACTCTGAATGTAGATTCATCAATCTCGCGAACTTCCTGAAATTCAGCCCTTCAGCCCGAATTAGAACCAGATTCTTGTGTTATATTTCACTCGTGTTTCAAGTGAATTTATGGATGTTCAATGCAAGCGGTAATTTGTGATCAGTTTGATACGCCCGACAAATTAAGAATACAGGAAGTAGCAGATCCAACTCCTGAAGCAAATGAAGTGCTAATCCGCATCCATGCTACAGGGCTCGGTTATGTCGATGCGCTAACCGTCGCTGGTCTGTATCAAATTAAACCAGCGCTACCGTTTATTCCCGGAAACGAAATATCAGGCGTCATCGAACAAACAGGAGAGGAAGTAAAACACCTGCGCGTGGGTCAGCGCGTGCTGGCAATGCCCAGCCAAGGCGGGCTCGCTGAATTAGTATGCATGCCAGAATCTAAGTGCACACCAATTCCAGAAGTATTGTCCCACGAAGGCGCTGCCAGTTTTCTCGTCAACTACTGCACCGCCTACCACGGTTTGAAGCTTTGTGGTCAACTAAAGGAAAAAGAAACGATTCTTATTCTTGGCGCCAGTGGCGGCGTTGGCATGGCTGCAATTGACGTCGCCAAGGCCATGGGTGCGGAAGTCATCGCGGCGGCCTCGACAAAAGTTAAACGTGATGCCTGTTTGGCATTTGGTGCAGACCATGTCGTCAACTACACAAATACGAACTGGCGCGACGACGTCAAAAAGGCGCTCAACGGCAAACCGCTGAATGTCGTTTACGATCCGGTAGGCGGTGATTACGCCGAACCGGCACTGCGGTCTCTCGGCCCAGACGGCCGCTTTCTGGTTGTCGGATTTGCCGGTGGGGAAATCCCCTCGGTGCCACTCAACTTACCACTACTGAAGCGATGTTCGATTATCGGCGTAAACTGGGGCGGATATCTTGCTGCAAACCCATTGGAATCACGCCCAGTTCTGACAAAATTACTCGAATGGATCGCATCACGGAAACTGAACCCGCAGGCAGGAGAGACTGCGAATCTGAATAAGTCGGGTGAAGCTATGATGAAGATGCTAAATCGCGAAGCGATAGGAAAAATTGTCATTATTCCCACAATTACGAAATAAACCTAACAACACCAGTATCTACCAGATAGTGATGTAACTAAGGAGTCAGTATGTCAGGCGCTAAAAAACTCAACGTGACATCTTTTGAAATACCTTCCGCTGAACAAGATATTGCAGACTTGAAAACCCGGCTCGCGCTGACGAGATGGCCCGACAAGGAAACACCATCGGACTGGAGCCAAGGCATTCCTCTCAGTTATATGCAAGAGATCAAAGAATACTGGCAAAATGAATACGACTGGCCACGCAGGGTTGCTCTACTGAACCAGTGGGATGGTTATATGACCGAAATAAACGGTCTGGATATTCATTTCCTCCACGTAAGATCAAAGCACAAGGAAGCGAAACCGCTACTACTCACCCATGGCTGGCCAGGTTCGATAGTTGAGTTTCAAAAAGTTCTCGGCCCACTCTCTAATCCTACAGCACATGGTGGCAGCGCCGAAGATGCGTTCCATGTTGTATGCCCCACGCTTCCAGGATTTGGATATTCAGGCAAGCCTACTGCTACTGGCTGGAACATTGAGAAAATAGCTGAGACCTGGAACACACTCATGGTGGGCATTGGTTACGATAGTTACTTCGCCCAGGGTGGCGATTGGGGCTCAATCGTCACAGCGATGATTGGCGTGCAGAACAAGGGGCATTGCCAAGCGATCCATATGAATATGCCGATCGCGCCGCCAGACCCACAAAAGATGGAGAATATGACCGAGCTGGAACAAAGCGCACTTGAGGCTATGAAATTTTACCAGGATCACGACTCAGGTTACTCCAAGCAACAGTCAACACGACCCCAGACACTTGGTTACGGTTTAGTAGATTCACCTATCGGTCAGGCTTCGTGGATCATTGAGAAGTTTTACCAATGGACTGACTGCGAAGGTCATCCCGAAAACGTCCTGAGTAGAGATGAGCTGCTCGACAATGTCATGATGTATTGGCTACCGGGCACGGGTGCTTCTTCGGCCCGCATTTACTGGGAGAGTTTCGGCGCCGGTGGAACCTCCACTGATAAAATATCTCTTCCAACGGGTTGCAGTATTTTCCCCAGAGAGATCTTCAAAACATCAAAACGATGGGCCGAATCACGATTTACAAACCTCATTCACTTCAATGTACTCGAAAAGGGTGGACATTTCGCTGCAATTGAACGACCAAAGACCTTTGTTGATGAGATTCAAACCTGTTTTAGACAAGTCCGATAATTTGTCCTAATCTCACCTTTTACATCGAGTTGCACGCAGTTATAAATACGCGTCCTTTGTAGGGGATCTCGGCCGGTCAGACAACCAGCCGAGCCAGTTTACCGAAATCAGTTTAATTGAATCAGGAGAGCCAAATGGCCAAAATCAAGTTTGTCCAGCACGATGGTACGGAAATCGAAGTCGATGCTGAAATAGGTGCATCAATAATGAATGCTGCGATAGACAACGGTGTCGCTGGAATTGACGCTGATTGCGGTGGTGAATGCTCTTGCGCGACTTGCCATGTGCTTGTTGATTCTGATTGGGCCGGTAAACTTGGCGAAATTTCAGACCAAGAAAGTTCAATGCTCGATCTCAACCCAGACCGCGAAGAAAGATCGCGCCTCTCATGTCAAATTCCCATGACCGAATCGCTAGATGGGGTCGTTGTGAATCTGCCTGAATTCCAGTACTAGTCAAGAAAAATCAAACGTTGTAAGAAGACATCTATCTGGCGCTAATGCAATATTTTAGGGCTAAACAGACTGAGGCTGAACCGCTTTCTGCGTTTCAGCCTTTTTTATGCGCATCCACTATGGTGCAGATTGGATCGCAGCCTCAATAAACTTAATGTGGCTGCCAACGAAAAACTCAGAATTCACTCGATTAAGTATTTTTTTGTCTGCATCAATCAAAAAAGTAGCTCGCCTGACGCCGAACCCCATAGGTCCGTCAACACCAAAGGCTCGAACTACCTTTTTGCCCTCGTCGAAGAGCAGAGGAAACGGCAGGTCGTGTGATTTCTTGAACCGCTGATGACTTTCAACAGACTGGGGACTCACGCCTACCACCTTCAGATTAGCATCGAGAATGTCATCGTGAATATCCCGAATACTACACGCTTCCATGGTACAAGCCGGTGTGAAGTCTGCCGGATAGAAGTAGAGTATCAGGGGCTGCCCGTCGGCAAGAAGACTGACCAAACTGATTGCGGCGCTATTTTCGTCTAGCAACTCGAATTCTGGTGCACTATCGCCAATCTTCAACATTTTGATTCTTCCGGTTTCCAAGGCTCGGCATTCTAGCAGGATCGCACGGAAGTGCTACAAAAACCGCAGTCACGAACAAGATAACACTGGGTTGACAACAGCCTTGAATCAGCCTTCAACTAAATAGACGCTGGATACAGACTGAGGGGCGAACGCGCCCCAAAAAACTTTGACGATCACGTAACCGCTGAAACCTCATTGTCGAACGATACTGAACCACAAGACTTCGCGTTGACGATAATTGGAATGTAATCTGATTATTTTGCTAGAAGTCGGCAATATTGCCAAAACTCCTGACATTCAAGTTCACATGATTAAAGCTAACTGAGGTACATTTTTAACATTAATGCAAAGGAATTACTTCTTCCTCTGATCAGGGTCAACTAAACTAACCGCCCTAGCCTTGATAATAGCGCAATTTGAAAGACTGAAATCAATATGAACACCACCAAATCATCTGCTTCAAAAACCCAAGACGATCAAGCCGACCCGCAAACTATGCCCATAGTCGTTTGCGCATTATACAAATTCGCGACTCTTGCAGACTTCGAATCACTTAAACCACCGCTGCAGAGCAAAATGGAAAAACTAAGTATCCGCGGTACATTACTGCTAGCAAAAGAAGGCATTAACGGCACAGTCGCCGGGACCAGACCCGCTATCGACGATCTGCTTGATTTCCTGATGAAAGATGAGATGTTCGAGGGCAAGCTTCATGACATCCAGTGGAAAGAGTCTTTTAGCAAGAATATCCCCTTCAATAGAACTAAGGTAAAACTGAAAAAAGAGATCGTTACCATGGGGGTCGAAGCCATTGACCCTAACCTTATTGTCGGAACCTATGTGAAGCCCGGAGCTTGGAACGACCTCATCTCTGATCCTGATGTCATTCTAGTGGATACTAGAAATGACTATGAAGTTCAGATCGGCACCTTTAAGAACGCACACAACCCCCATACCAAGACTTTCCGAGAGTTCCCTGAATATACCGAAAAGCACCTGAATCCAGCCCAGCATAAAAAAGTTGCGATGTTTTGCACCGGCGGCATCCGTTGCGAGAAAAGCACGGCCTATCTAAAGCAGCAAGGATTTGATGAGGTCTATCACCTCGAGGGTGGTATCCTCAAATACTTGGAAGAAGTCCCAAAAGAAGAATCAATGTGGGAAGGGGAATGTTTTGTCTTTGACGACAGAGTCACCGTTGATCACGACCTGAGGCCCGGTCAATATGATCAGTGCCACGCCTGCCGGATGCCGATCACAGAGCAAGACAAACAAAGCAATGCATATCAACCAGGGGTCAGCTGCCCGCATTGCATTGGGGACCTTACCGAGACGCAGAAAAAAAGGTTTATGGAAAGAGAACGTCAGGTCCAACTGTCGAAACAGAAGGGTGAAGTGCACATCGGCAGTGACGCGAAACTTGCACAGCAGGAAAACAAAGCTGCGAAAGCTGAGTTTAGAGAGCGTCAACGACGCCGTTAAATATCTACGTTAGACATTAACCATCTGTAACAAACTTTGTTCGCTTCTCTGCTTTCTTTGTTGCTCACACATCGGCCTGACGCTTATCAGCAGGTTGGGCATCTCCCTCCTATCATTAATCCTGATGCTGCTAGCATTTGGATCAAGCGCCCCAGCTATCCCAGTGCATAATCGTCGATGCCGGCGGCCTTGCGGCTTTTTTGAACTCCGTACCTTTGGTAAAGGCCACAGGCAGCAGCGCAATTTGCATTACATCATCCGGAATACCCAATAACTCTGCCGCCTGCTTCTCGCAGGCCAGATGGAGTGATGTTAAGCAAGAACCAAGCCCTCGTGAACGAAGTGCAAGTTGGAAACTCCATACAGCCGGAAAAATGGAACCTAGCATGGCAGCCACCGCCATAATTGGAGCGCCTTCAGGTGGTCTTCCCTGCATACAAGGAATGACATGTAAAGGTGCATTCTGCAGGTTCTCCGAGAGGAACACCGCAGAATCAAGGACACGTGCAGTCTGTTTGTCACCGGATGCTTCTGCATTTTTTGCCTCACCAGAGAGGTAGTCGACCGCAGCTACTCGATACAGATCAGCCAGCTTTGCTCGCTTGTCTGCATCTTCGACAACAATCCAACGCCAACTCTGAGAATTGGTTCCGGTCGGTGCCTGTTGCGAGAGTGAAATACACTCTTCAACAATCGAACGTGGTACCGGTTTTTCAAAATCGAGGCGCTTCCTGACTGCTCTTGTTGTGGAGAGCAGTTCATCCGTCATTGCTAAATCAAAATCCATCTTTACATCCTTACAGGTAATTTTTATTAAAATTAACGCTCAGCAATGAGCAGTTTTGGTAAAAGGTTGAATACCTCAACGCTCGCACCCATTGCGATATGCGTTCCTCGAGTTTCAAAGTGCTTTACATCGGGGCTCGTCTCATCGATACAGGCACGCCACGCCACGACACCATCTAACTTGCTGTAAATGCTTCGAATTGGCACCGTTATTGGTTTCCGCTGACGTACATGCAGCAGTTGATTGAGCTCTTCCGGTGTCAGCCCTATTTGCCTTACCACTGCGGCACCGATGCTCGAGGCACCCACACCGCCTTTGACCGGAGAACCAATCGTGACAACCCTCTCGATTAATTCAGGGTGATCGCGGGCAATTTCTCTGGACAGGATTCCACCACGGCTCCAACCCACGAGGCGAACTTTCTGTTTATATTCATCGTGTAGCTCGCGCACTGCGGCAAGAACACCAGGTAAATGGTCCATCATCCGCCGGACATTAACACCCTGTCCCCATCCCTGGCTATTGTAACCTATGGCATTAAGAAACTGGCGCAGGATGATAGTGGATGTGTCATCAGCCATAAACCCAGGCAACACCAGCACCGGCTGACCCTGACCCCTCTTAGCCCTGAACCTCAGGATAGGCAATTGCAACAGAAGTTGAGCAGCCTCCAAACCAGCACGCGCTTCCATCAACTTCAACAACGGCGTTGGGGGCGAAATAGATTCATTCATAGGGATGAGACCTAACAAGCGACAGGCGTTACGAGGCTAGATTTGCCAACGAGGATTGCATAACCTGCACAACCTTGTAAAGATGAAGCCATCATGAAAGCACAAGAAGCCAGAGAGAAATTTGAAATTGCCGTTGATCGGCAAGATGAAGACATAAGACTGGACGAATCAGTGTTACTCATCGCCGCCGAAAGCAACAGTGGCATTAGAGTACAAACTTACCTCGATCTTCTTGATAGCTTCGCCGAGAAATATTACGCATCAATCAACAGTGAGTCGTCATTGAGCATATCTGCATCAGGCCTTAGTGAGTTTATTCATGGAACCGAGGGCTTTAGTGGAAACGTGACCAATTACTATGCTCCTGAAAACAGCTACCTGAATCATGTCATTGATGTCCGCCAAGGTATTCCAATATCATTGGCCCTAATTCATATATGCATTGGAAAACGTCTCGACATGCCTGTTATGGGGATTAACTTTCCTGGGCACTTTCTGGTCCGCTATGGATTTGAGGAACACGTCATCGTTGACCCTTTCTCTGGCAGAACGTTAAGCGAAGCTGACTGTGCAACCCTGTTGAACCAACTTGCCGGTCCCCGCGCAATCATTCAACCTGATTATTTGGAGACAGCGACCAATCGAAGTATCTTGATCCGGGTACTCGACAATCTGAAACAGATATTTTGGAAAAACAAGGCTTGGGATGAGAGCAAAGCCTGTATTGAGCGACAGCTGTTGCTATTACCGGATAAAAGCGAGTTCAACATTCAGCTGGGCGCCATCTATGAAATGAAGGGTCAGATACCGCTCGCCCAAGACACTTACACACGAGTGCTGCAGGAATGCGAGGACGAGCAACTCACCAAGGTTGCTGGCAAACGTCTACTAGCAATGGGATCTGCCAACAGAACTATTCACTAGCCTTATGGCAAAGCGATGTTTCAGGCTGTCAGAAGCGCCAGTGCCTGAGCCGCCCGATTACTTACACTTTCTTTGTATTTGTCGAGATCCATATCTCGATCTTCACCCATCGCACCGACGAGGTATCGCTTGTAAACACCCTGCCCGATAGCTGCAAGGCGCCAATGCGAAAATGCCCGATAATAGTTGATATCGGATAGATCACGTCCAGTATTCGTTGCGTAAATGTCGCAAAGCTCATCTCGGGATGGATAACCACCGACAGCAGTTGGCGCAGAATCCCCTTCCATCGCATCAACTTCTTCGGAGGACACCCAGTTGTTCAACAAATATCCCACATCAGCCAACGGATCCCCTAGGGTGCAAAGCTCCCAATCGAGCACTGCCTGAATCTCACCTCGCTCTACAATCATGTTGCCGAGTCTGTAATCACCGTGCACAATAGTTGCACCAACTTGATCGGGCATTCTTTCCTCAAGTAATTTTGCACTCTCTTCCATCTCTGGTACTGGATGTGTTTTGGTCGCGACCCACTGTTTATTCCAACGCTTCAATTGCCGCGCCAAATAAGCTTCTTTTCTACCCAGATCACCAAGCCCCACATCATCAGGATTAATCTTATGCAGGTTTGAAAGCACCTCCATCACATGCAATCCTAGTGTACGGCGGTCAGTTTCAGCGACCTCTTGCCCGATGACCGAATCATGCAGCACGAGGCCTTCAACATGACCCATCACATAAAAAGGTGCACCGTTTACCTCAACATCAGTACAAACGCCGATTGTGGTCGGCACAGGTATGCCAGAATTTTGCAAAGCCGATACGATCCTGTGCTCCCGGGCAACATCGTGGGCACTTTCTAATACGTGACCAAGAGGGGGGCGGCGCAAAACAAAATCTCTGCCGCTGGCATCGGTACAGCGAAAAGTCAGATTTGAGTGCCCTCCGGCGATCAGCGAAAATGCTAGAGGCGCTTCCAGTTCAGGCACCGCTTTTTCGAACCAAGCCGTTACCTTGCCTGCATCAATTCCTTCAGTCATCGTCTTCTTACCCTGTTCAGTTTTAAATTCTTGATCATCGCCTATCCCCGATAAAAAGGCTCATCTATCGACGCTCAATTTTCATCCAAAGTCGCACCCAGCAATTCATCAGCACTTGACTGCAAACAAGCGGCAAAGAATTCAGGGTCTGGCACCATGTTTCGGCAAGCATTAACGGAAATGGTGATCTGCCCACAATAACTAAAAACAGGGAACATCAAGCCCATACCATCGTGTAGCGGGCCAAGGCCATATTGAGTTACAAGTCGTGCGCCCGCAGAATAGAGTGGAAATTGCGGCCCAGGTACATTACTCACAACACAATTGTAAGGATGCGTAATCTGCTCTGCCATACTTACCTCAGAATATAGTCGTGAAGCAAGCGCAGCGGTTGTCGATGGAATAAACTGTCCAAAATCGGTCATCAGCTTTGCACCCACCGCATTCGTCATCTCCTTCGAAGTAATAGCTGCAATATGAACCGATTCTAGACGTTCAATAGGATCCTCTATATCTGTTCCGAGTGCTACAGTCATAGCAGCAACACTATTTCCTTCTTGACCTGAATCTCCGTTAGATCGCACTGAAATTGGTGCCATGGCGACGAGCGAGTGATCGGGTAATTCTTTTTTCGACAGCAAATACTTTCGCAGAGCACCCCCGCATATGGTTAACACAGCATCATTAATTGTTGCGCCCTCGACTACCCCTTTTACGTTTTTAACCTTAGCTAGCTCAATAGTTAGTCCTTCAATAATACGGTGGCTGGAAATCACCCGGCCAAAGCGGGTTTTCGGCACATGAGTATTTACAGTGAACTTTCGTTGGGCAAGTCCTGCCTGAAAATTGGCCATTGCTGGTATCGCCCGCGCCATCACCTCAGCAAACCTGAGCGGCTGGGTGAAATTGTTGAATTGCGCCCGAGTCATAAGTTCAACAGGGTTAGGCTCATCTTCACCTCTCCAGGGAACCTTAGGCTGCTGCGGTAAGGCACCATAGGGTTCGAGACTATGTAATGCTTCAGTAATGTCGGCACCTGCAACACCGTCGATACAGGCATGATGAATCTTTGTAACCACAGCGTAGGAACCAATAGGCAACCCCTCAATAGCGTCAAGGCCTTCGATAACCGTAAGTTCCCAGGGCGCCTTGGTCATGTCGAGCGGTCGAGAGTGCAACCTGGCGACTTGTATACATAGCTGACGCCAGTCGCCAGGTTCTGGCAGCCGTATATGACGGACATGAAATTCAAGATCAAAGTCCTTGTCTTCTAACCAATAGGGGTGATCCAGATTGAAAGGTACTTCTACCAGCTTTCTTCGAAAGGTTTTTGCAAGGTGTAACCTATCTTCTACAAATTTCAGGATATCCTTAAAACGCTGTTTACCACCCTCAACCGTCGAGGGGTCATAAATCGCCAGTCCACCAATATGCATTGGGCTGCGGGTGTTTTCTCCATAGATAAATGAGGCATCCTGAGCAGTTAATTGTTCCAAGCCGGCGTCTCCATCGCATTCGAGGTATAACAGGCGCCAGAATAACTCAGCGAGGGATGATATTGCACCCGTTCACTGGTACCTTAATGCTATCCATTTGGAATATTGTTATGAAAATCAGGACTATTCGTTGCCACGAGATCAGCGAGGATATTAATACAGTTACGCTGGACGAAGCCGAACTATCCGCACCCGCTCATGATGAGGTTCAGGTAAAACTGATGGCCTGTGCTGTCAACTTTCCAGACATCCTCATGATACAGGGCAAGTATCAATTCGCTCCTCCCCTGCCCTTTGCCCCTGGCGGAGAGGCTGCTGGGGTCGTTGTTGCAGTCGGCAATGACATTGACGATATCAGCGCCGGCGACCGAGTTGTTTTGAGTATTCGCTACGGCGGTTTTGCGGAAGTCGTCAATACGCCTCGGGAAACTTTGCAGAAAATTCCCGATAGTCTTTCCTTTGAAAAAGCTGCCTCCTACAAAACAACCTATTTAACCGCTTACGTAGCATTAGCAATAAGAGGAAACTTACAACCCGGTGAAACCCTGTTGGTGCATGGCGCCACTGGAGGGGTAGGCATGGCAGCGGTCGACCTTGGTAAACACATGGGTGCTACCGTCATTGCCACAGGGGGAAACGATGCAAAACTAGAGGTGGTCAAGTCAAGAGGTGCAGATCACGTCATCAACTATACGCTGGAAGATGGAGGCCTCGGCGGCTTTCGCGAGGAAGTCAAAGCACTCACCAACGGCAGAGGCGCTGACGTAATTTACGATCCGGTCGGCGGCACTGTGTTTGATGAGTCCATGCGCTGCATTAACTGGGATGGACGCATACTGACGATAGGATTCACTAGCGGTGTATGGCCAAAAGCTGCGGTTAACCACATTTTGATAAAGCACATTTCGGTCATTGGCGTCCGCGCTGGTGAAATCGGTAGACGAAATCCCGCGATAGGCGAGCGATGCAGTCGTGAGCTTACCAATCTACTTGAAAAAGGCGCAATAGATCCTTACGTCTGCGCCGGCTTTCCACTTGAACGCGCGGTGGAGGCGATGGACATGCTGACCCAGCGCAAGGTTGTCGGTAAGGTAGTCGTGACCATGAATCAGTACACAATCTAGGCGAACAATTCCATGACTGACGTAGATGTATATTTTTCTTTCAGAAGCCCATATTCGTATCTCGCAACACCACAGATGCTGAAAATAAAAAAAAACTACAATATTAATTTGAACCTGCGACCCATTTTGCCGGTCGCGATTCGCACACCAGAAACCTTATTTAGTCCGGCTAATGCGCCACGGGCGCGCTACATTCAACTAGACTGGCCACGCCGTGCACGCTTTCTCGGTATGTCAGACAAATGGCCATCTCCGGACCCCATCGTGCAGGACATGACCACGCTGGAAGTGTCGGAACATCAACCTTACATCTACCGCCTCAGCTATCTTGGTGTGGAAGCACAAAAACGCGGTAAAGGGCCGGAGTTTGCTTTCGAAATTTCCCACCTTTTGTTCGGTGGAATACGGAACTGGCACGAGGGAGAGCATCTTGAAGACGCAGCGGCACGCGCAGGACTGAACCTGACCGAACTGGATGCAGCCATCCAATCAGAAGAGCAGATAAAAGAAATTGAAAAAAATCAGAATTTTCTAGCTCAAGCCGGGCACTGGGGTGTACCAACTTTTGTCATCAACGGCGAACCCTTCTTTGGGCAAGACCGTATCGAAACACTATGCTGGCATATGGACGGGCTTGGTTTGAAAAAAACGGGATAAGCGCTAAATGAACCTGGAAATAACAAATGATCTGCAGGCTTCTGAGGGAAATGAGCTTCGATTACGGCTCAAAACTGCTCTTCCAGGCGGAGCAGGAAGCGAAAAATTTTGGCGCAGAGTTTGTGAGACTCCATACTTTCAGCTTTCAAGCACGTCCTTTTTACGAAAGTCATGGCTACGTTGTGATTTCGGAAACAGAAAACTTCCCCAAGGGGCATTCTCAATATCTTATGATTAAGGCACTCTGATTTCCGGGGAAGTCTAAAATGACCATAAAAGAATCCGACTTGTATCAGCCACTAAAGCGATATCTTGAAGCCCAAGGTTACGATGTAAAAGGCGAGATTCTCGACTGTGACGTGTTAGCTATTCGGGAAGGTGAACCGCCTGTAGTTGTTGAGCTTAAGCTCACCTTTAACCTGCAAGTGATCCTGCAATGCGTGGAAAGGTTGAGTTTAACACCCAACGTATATATCGGCGTTCCACGAAAAACTAAAATCGTTAACAAAGAACGAAAACGAATCAACAAATTACTCCGCAGACTCGGCATCGGTTTAATCCTGATCGATCAAACAACCAGAACCGGGAGCGTAGAGATTATTCTTGATCCCGTTCCCTACAGGCCCAGAGAGTCAAACGTGCGCAAACAACGCTTGCTAGGTGAGTTTGCCAAACGTGTCGGAGATCCCAACGCCGGTGGCACAGAAAAACGGAAAGGCATTATGACCGCGTATCGCCAACGAGCTATCTTTGTGGCAGAATTTTTATACGCAGCCGGACCAACAAAGGCATCAGCTGTTGCTCTGGCGCTCGACCTTCCTGAAGCGAGAAATATTCTCTACCGAAATCACCATGGTTGGTACGAAAAAGTAGAAAGAGGCATTTACGAACTCTCGCCTCGAGGAAAAAACGAGCTACCACTCTGGCAAAAGCACGGAGAACATGAAAATGTCTAACGAGTTTACTAACCCTCTAGCAGAGATCTTAGCCCCGAGCACTAATTTACCCGCTGACATTGCGTTCTTTGCAACGCATGGTTTTAGGCTTGATCAAATTTTTCCCGCGGATGATCCCGTTATTGCCAGGCTATCAGGACACGGCCTGCATCTTCGCATCGATAGAAATGCAGTTTGCGTGCCACCAACAATCAGGCTTGCCCTCAATAGCGCACCCGATGGCAAACGTCATCAGCTCCAAGCTCCGAATGGCACGACGATAGTTTTTGATGAACAAATCGAGATACAGCTAACCCACGCAAACTACCCGTTTGAAATCTCTCGATTCGCTGATGCCCCAGATCAGGTGACCGGTCGCGCCGGTATGCTTTACCGCGACTTAGTACCCAGCAGGTTTGGTGGTAAGATGATTGCATCACATATATCAATCCCAGTTGGCGGGCCAGTCAACGACATGGTTCACTTTCATGAAATCGAGTTTCAACTGATCTACTGTTATCAAGGTTGGGTCAGAGTTGTTTATGAAGACCAAGGCGAACCGATGACGCTTATGCCGGGCGACTGTGTGACACAACCACCTGGCATAAGGCATCGCGTACTTGAATCCTCCGATCATCTTGAAGTGATTGAGATTGGTGTGCCCGCTATGCACATGACGAACATTGACCACGAACTCGAACTACCCACCAAGTCACTGCTGCCGGAAAAGATTTTTGGAGGCCAAACATTCTGTCATCACGTAGCGAGCGATGTGCCATGGCTCCCTGATCATGAACTCGAAAACAGGACCGGTTTTGAAGCTCGCGAGACTGGCGTGGCATTGTCAAGTCGGGGGATAGCTAGCGTTAAAGCTTTGCGCCCAATCGAAGCAGTTAACTCAGACAAGGCCGGCTTAGTGTCAACCAATTGGTGCGAGCAGCAAGGAGAACTCGCGTTCTACTTTGTCATCACTGGCGACCTTAAACTGCTTACACGGGACCGGGTCGAACACGCAAACGCCAACCAATTAGTCCGCCGCGATAGTATTACCCTGCCAAGGGGACAGCAGTACCGGTTCAGTGAATGCTCTAGCGACCTTGTGTTACTGGAAGTGTTGCTCAAATCTACTACGAATGTTGCTTAACAACACCTACTTGCTCCAGGTTCAATATCTCTTCTAACGAAAACCCACTCTCCTCGAGAATATCTCGGGTATGTTCCCCAATCTCAGGGCCGTCTTTCGGCGGCTTTTTACTGAAGCCGCCTACTTCGATTGGATTCCCAATAGTCCACTGATAATCCGGGTTGTCAGATTCAACTTTAACGATGGCTTCGTTCTCTATCAGATGGGCATCTTCAAGCACATCACTAATTGTCTCGACAACGCTAAAAGTTGCATCAACCTCCTCCAGCGCGCTAATGACGTCAACTAGGTTCATCTTTGCGAAGCCCTCGGCGAAACGTTGGCGTAATTCTTCCCGACATTCCATGATGCCAACCATATCTTGAAATCGCTCATCTTCAAGCCACTCGGGATGCTTTAACGCTTTACACAGCAGCGGCCATTCACGCACTGGATCTGCACCTACCAGTTGCACGTATCGGCCATCACGCGTGCAATAAGGCATCATAAAATGGCTACGATAGCCATGCTCTTTCATCACGTCTGCCAAGTTGTATCCAGCGATCGCTGCCTGCAGGTGCATACCATTGGACCATACCCCGTTGGCCGCCAAAGAAGTTGCAACGTAACTACCCTCGCCGCTTCTTTCACGATGAAAAAGCGCCATCATGATCACTGAAAACAACGACATGGCGCTCGCATGATCGCCAACGCCGCCTACCGCGTTGGGCGGTCTTTGCTCCCGCGGTTGCATCAAGTCGAGAATTCCCGAGCGTGACCACCACGCGGCAACATCATAGGCTCGCCGACCACTATCAGGACCCTTTGTGCCATAACCTGTGATGTGAGCAAAAATCAGCTTCGGATTGATATGCCTTAATCTGTCGTATTCAAGATCGTACTTTGCCAGTTGGCTCGCATTAAAATTCACCAAAATGACATCTGCACCTTCAACCAATTTATGAAGCACTGCCTGTCCAGCCCGTCCACGCAGATCAATCGCAATGTCTCGCTTGTTTCGAGAAGTCAGCGACCAATAATAGTTGGTTCGATAGGCAGCAACCAAGGACCTGTAATTATCACCATTTGGCGGTTCTACCTTTATCACGTCCGCACCGAAATCTGCCATTACAGTAGCCGCAGCAGGGCCAGCAACATACGATGCCACGTCTAGCACCCTCACGCCCTCAAGCAAGTATTCCATTCACTCTCTCCAACTATATTTGCATCAAATCACTAGAATCCCTATCTTAGCGCACTTGGATTAACAAACGGTCGATCGGGAGCTACATCCTAAGGACAGGCACCACATGGGAAGCTCCTATCTCAACCGACAATTGATTGGAACACTTACCGAGGGATAAGCAGGCATGTACGACGAGTTAAAAGAAATATGGGGTGGCCTAATTGGCCCCAATTCACCATTTGAAGTGGTTGAAAAGGAAGTCCGGGGTGTATCAATTCGTACATTCGCCCAGGCACCGTCGAGTTTGCGCGAAGTTTGGCTTGCCTCAGCCGCCTTTGCCGACAGAGACTATCTTGTCTATCAGGATGAACGAAGAACCTATGCCGACTCACACCGGGAAGTTGCGGCCTTAGCAAGCTGGATGCGTCAGCAAGGTATAGAGCCCGGGGACAGGGTCGCAATCGCTATGCGCAACTACCCGGAGTGGATGCTTATCTACTGGGCATGTATGACCCAGGGTATTGGTTGTGTTGGCATGAACGCCTGGTGGGTCGAAGAGGAAATGGCCTATGGGCTCACTGACGCGTCGCCTAAAGCTCTTTTTTGTGATGAAGAGCGGCTTGCACGCTTCAAGAAAATAAGCGCAGACTTCCCGAGCATACAAGTTGTTGGCGTCAGAACCTCTGAGGCTGAAAGTGTCTTGCCTTATGCCAAGGTGATACAAACTCCAGGGAACCTGCCCGAATGTACAGTTGATGCTGATGCCGACGCGTGTATTTTTTACACGTCCGGGACCACGGGTCGCCCTAAGGGCGCGCAGCTGACGCATCTTGGATGTGTCAGCAACATCATGAATCTCGCTTTCTTTGGTAGCGCAATTAGCGCCACCATGGCCAGAGTCAATAACACGGCTATGCCTGCGCCTGAGGACGCGCCGGTGCTTTCAGGCCTTATCACCACTCCGCTGTTTCACGTCACCGCCAACAATTGCATGGCTCAGGGAGCGACTGTCTCCGGCGGCAAACTGGTTCACATGTATCGCTGGGATGCAGGAGAGGCTCTCAAGATAATAGAAGCAGAGGGCATCACCAACCTTACCGGAGTACCCGTCATGTCAAGGGAGCTGATTTCGCACCCCGATTTTGACAAGTACGACACATCGACCCTCGCTTCTCTCGGTGGCGGCGGTGCACAACTGCAACCAGACCTTGTGGGCAAAATCGACGCAAAAGTGAAAACGGCACGACCCGGCACAGGTTATGGCATGACCGAGACCTGTGGCATCATCACTAACATCAGCGGCGATTTTTTTGTCGACAAGCCCGAGAGTTGCGGCCCAGCTGTACCAACCCTAGAAACCAAGTGCGTAGATGCGAATGGTGTCGAAGTTGCTCCGGGTGAGGTTGGAGAGCTCTGGGTCAAAGGTGGGCCGGTGATTAAAGGCTACCTCAACCGACCTGAGGCAACGGCCGAATCAATTACCGACGGCTGGCTACACACAGGCGACGTTGCACGTATAGATAATGACGGGTTTATCTTTATCGTCGATCGTGTAAAAGACATGGTGCTTCGCGGCGGTGAAAATATTTACTGCGCTGAAGTCGAATCCGTGGTGTTTAAGCTGGATGGTGTCGCTGAGTGCTCTGTGTTTGGCGTAGAAGACGACCGACTTGGTGAGGAAGTCGGCATTGCTATTTTTCCCGTCGCCGGCACAACACTCACAGCAGACAACGTCAGAGCCCACTGCAG
Organism: Pseudomonadales bacterium; assembly: GCA_964228885.1. GTDB lineage: Bacteria > Pseudomonadota > Gammaproteobacteria > Pseudomonadales > Azotimanducaceae > UBA4582. Next base: position 39,039 of record CAXRCG010000142.1, read on the forward strand.
CGATCACATGGCCAAGTTCAAAATACCAAGATACATTTGGTTGATGAATGAAGCGTTACCAAGAAACGCCAGCGGCAAATTCCTGAAGCGCGAACTACGAGAGCGGCTAAATGTCGAAGACGCATTCTAGGATCAGCTAAGATGAGTTCTCTCTTTGGTAGCTTATGATCTATTTCGACAAAGCTACCAGAGGTTTGGCCTTCGACCTGATGATCTCGGTACTTAAAGACAACCCCGCAGGTGACACTGTCTTTTTCCATGGCGACTGTCATAACCCAACCAGTGTCGACACAAGCAATGACCAATGACAGCAGATATCAGACGTTGTTCACGACAATGGTTTAATGCCAGTACTCGACTTCGCCTATCAGGGGTTCGCAGAAGTCATCAGAGAAGACGCCGAGGACCCGCTAAGACTGATGCAACCCGGCAAAGAGACACTCATCTGTGGCAGTTTTCCAAGAACTTTGCATTCTATAACGAACGCTCTGGCAGCCTAACCGCCGTTGCAGCTGATGCAGCGGCGATCAACATTGCAACCAGTCAGATCAAATCTGTTATACGCGCAATCTACTCGAGCCCACCCACACATGACGGCATTATCGTTAGCACCATCTTGAACGACCCTGATCTGCGCACGCAATTGGAAAGCGAACTCAAGCAAATGTGCGAACGCACCCAACACATGCGACAACTACTTGCAGATATCCTCACCGCAAAAGGTGTACCAGGCGATCATTCTTTCATCACCCGACAACGAGGTATGTTTTGCTTCTCTCGACTGAAATCTGAGCACGTTGAGCAACTCAAGAATGATCACACTGTCTATATCGTTGGAAATGGTAGGATTCATATTGCTGCAATCACCCCAGACAATTGTGATGCGTTGTGCGAGGCGATCGCGAACGTGAGTTAAATAAAACCGTAACGGAAGAGGTCCTTACAAAGACCGCTCTCTCCATGGGGCCCGTGTGAATTTTAGCCATGACTGGGACCAAGCTTCTTTTGACTAAGATGACCCAGCAATGCCTTTGCAACCTTTTAAACCACCGTAAAGCCATTCTTGGAAGCGAGCTCACACTTTTTGTGCAGGGTAGCTAGTCTGCTCGATACTCGCATGATTTCGGCATAAAGTGGGCAACCATACAGCGAGTGTTTTCTCAAAAAATTAAGCGTGGATTAACACCCTCACCACCTCAACTAATTTGATTTGATCAACAAAAACTCCTGCTGCCGACCATCGATGTATCTTGTTTTCTTGCCATCAAAAAAGGCATCTTCTTCAAGCTTGAACTTTACATCCTGTCCGCCCCACTCCGGGACCGAAACCATCGTGTTTAGCTCTATTGAATAGGCCGTATTCGCATACATTGGGTAATCACCCCGGCCGACTGTATCGCCCTGATTATCCCACATGCCAATGGTTGGTCCCGCGGCATGACCATGGTAACCAATGGGATGGGTGTAAATTGAAGGGCGTATGCCCTCATCCAATGCTTGCACGCGCGCGGCTTTCAGCACTTCGTTCCCGGTTCGCCCTACCTTGAATTTTGACACAAGGATATCCTGAAGTCGGTTACTTGTTTTTAAACCTGCTACTAAGCCTCCGGGTACTTGTAACTCTCCGGGACGCAGCACATAAGCGTGTTGTTGGGTATCCGTATTAAGCCGGAGGTATATGATTCCAAAGTCCACATGCAGCAGATCGCCCGCTAGTATTTTGCCTTCGGTAGCCTCACTGCCCGCCCTCTGTAGGCTCACCGATGGATGAAACCAGGTCTGCAATCTCAATGCTTTTATTCTGTCTCTATACCACCATCTGACGTCGTCGGTTGTGGTAACGCCGGGGGTGACCACTTTATTGGAGAATCCTTCTGCGATAATGTCGTGTGCAATTTTGACGATGAAAGGATAAACAGCCATCTCTTCATCAGTGCGAGTTTCAAGCCAGCTCACAGCAAGTTTTTCAGCGATGACGACCTTCTCTTTATACTTCACCGGCAGGGCGGACACAAAGCTTGTGTATTCACTGTGGGTAAGTCCGTCGGCAAGCGCAAATGTCGTCGACACGTTGATGCCGATATTATTCGGGTTCTTTTCAGCAATGAAGTCAGCGAGAGCCCGCCATTGATCTTTCTCCTCATCCGGATTCCATACAGGTTTGAAGAAATCCCCCACCCCATATCTGGAAACCGCGTATCCATTTACGCCATCCACACCCTCATCAACAAAGACCAGAATGGTCCGCCGGCGCGCAGCAAAAGCGGTGCCGGGTAACATGGTTTTTACGACAGGGTCTTCGTTATATTCTCGGGCGATTAATACCCACATGGCAATGCCTTCACGGCGCATGAGTTTGGCTGGCAATTTTTGCAGGCGTGTTGCCAATAACTGATCAATTATTTCAGCTCGCGCTTTCATAGGTAGAATACCGTCACCTGGCTCGGCGTAAATAGGCATCGAACGTGTAGAGAAAAAGATAATGATAGTGACCAGAAACGCTAGCAGTACGCTTTCGCATTCAATGAATTTTTTCATTCTTGGTCACCTCAGGCAGTCGCTGATTCTGAATTTTCCAGAGACATGAGCCCGGAAAGGTCTCCGTTCCAACAAGAAAAACATCATATATCGAAGGCGGAAAAGCCACAATTGGCTTCTTTTTGGGGTTTTTATACAACGGGCCTAAAAAATGTTCCTTGCCCCTGTGGTAGGTTTACTGAATATTTTAAACATACTGAGAGTTAACTAACTATCATAGATGCCGTCAGCGAATAACATCAGAGCCAATTCACTTTCTTCCCTTCTTTGAAGGGTTTTTAGGCAAGCCTGTATGCTGTGTTTTGAATATTTTCATCTTGCCCGGTTTGCCGAATGTCCTGGCTCGAGTCAACGGAATCAGGTGCATTTTTCCATTACCTATTAGGTCTTTACGCCCCATTGTTTTTAATGCTTCACGCAACATTGGCCAGTTTTCTGGATCATGGTAGCGAAGAAAAGCCTTGTACAACCGACGCTGCCGTCCACCCATTGCCGTTGTCACATCTTCTGAATCACGCCTGACCCGACGCAACGGGTTTTTACCACTATGGTACATTGCCGTCGCCGTCGCCATCGGTGAGGGATAAAAATTCTGCACCTGATCAGCTTTGAAACCATTTCTTTTAAGCCATAAAGCAAGGTTCAACATGTCTTCCAAGGATGTGCCGGGATGTCCTGCGATAAAATAAGGAATCAGATACTGCTTTTTCCCTGCCTCTTTCGAGAAACGTTCAAACATGTCCTTGAACTCATCATATGTGCCCATACCCGGTTTCATCATCTTCGACAAAGGACCCATTTCCGTATGTTCTGGTGCTATTTTTAGATAACCACCTACGTGCTCGGTCACCAACTCCTTCACATATTCCGGCGTTTTAACTGCCAGGTCGTAGCGGAGTCCAGACGCGATGAGCACTTTTTTGACGCCTTCAGTTGCCCTTGCGTCGCGGTAAAGGTCAATCAGTGGGGTCTGGTCTGTGTTTAAGTTCTTGCATATGCCGGGATAAACACAAGACGGGCGTTTACAACTCGCTTCAATTTCAGCGGATTTACAACCAAGGCGCCACATATTGGCCGTCGGGCCACCAAGATCTGAAATCACGCCGGTGAACCCGGGGGTTTTATCTCGGATATTTTCGAGTTCAGCAAGTATCGACTCCTTCGAGCGGCTCTGAATAATTCGACCTTCATGCTCGGTGATAGAACAAAATGTACAACCACCAAAACAGCCCCGCATGATATTCACAGAGAACCTAATCATTTCATAAGCGGGAATTTTTTCATCACCATAACTCGGATGGGGTACTCGCTGGTATGGCAGGCCGAACACACTGTCAATTTCATCTGTGGCTAAAGGTATAGCCGGGGGGTTTAACCAAATATACCGATCCCCGTGAGCTTGGGCTAAAGGTTTTGCGTTATATGGATTAGTCTCTCGATGAAATATTCGGGAGGTGTGTGCATACAAGACCTTATCTTTCTTAACCGTTTCGTAACTAGGTAATTTGATAAAAGAAGCAGATGAAATGTCACTTCTCTCGTCGGGAACATGAACTTGTTCCAAATCGTAGATTGTTTTTTCGCTGCCATCGCCGGCTGCAACTGCTTCAGGCACTTGTTTGTAAGGATTAGCTTCCGCCATAGTTATATCCAGCGAAACGACATTTATCTTTCCATCAGCACTAGCTTTGGTTTCGAATGAGGATTCGTCAATCATCTCAATATCGTTTGGCAATTCGGAAACTACGTAAGCAGTACCACGGATATCACGCAGGTCAGTAATTGACTCTCCATGAGCAAGTCTGTGAGACAACTCAACAATGGCGCGCTCTGCATTGCCGTACAGCAAAATATCGGCCTTTGCATCGAAAATAACAGAACGCCGAACTTTTTCGCTCCAATAGTCGAAATGGGCTATGCGCCGAAGACTAGCTTCGATACTACCGATCACGATAGGCACTCCGAGAAACGCTTCTCGGCAACGTTGTGAATAAACAATCACAGCTCTATCCGGACGTTTACCGCCAACGTTGCCCGCAGTGTAAGCATCATCATGACGTATTTTTCTGTCCGCGGTGTATCGATTAATCATCGAATCCATATTGCCCGCGGCAACACCGAAGTAAAGATTGGGTTGGCCCAGCTTTTGGAAGTCCTCAACGCTAGTCCAATCGGGTTGCGCGATGATGCCAACACGAAACCCCTGAGCCTCAAGCACCCTGCCAACCACTGCCATACCAAAACTGGGATGGTCAACATAAGCATCGCCAGTCACTAGGACTATATCGCAGCTATCCCAACCTAACTGATCCATCTCTTTTCTTGATGTAGGCAGGAAAGGCGCAATACCAAAGCACTCGGCCCAGTAAGGTCTATACTCAAACAGGTGCTTATGCTGTGACAAGTTCGCACGTCTAGAGCTGGCAAAGGATGATGTTGACATCAGGATTATCGTCTGAGAATGATGGTGAGTAGATGCATATAGGGTAACGCCCCATATCTTACCCGAATTGCGGCTGCGGTTTGAGTGAATTTGTGAGCATACACCGAGGACCTTTTATCCTCTTTTGTCTCCTCTCCGGTAGAATTGGTAAAGACAATAATTATACTTGATGGTATTCTTTCTCAGCTATTGTCAGACGCAGAACAAGCGCCAAAGCACCTGTTTGTAACGCGCAATCAAGGACAGCAATATATTCCTTATTTTCATTTGCTTGTCGTCAATAGGTTAGCCAAAATTACACCCAATTATCTTGAAAGCACCCTAACTCAGGACTTCAATTCGAGACGAAACATGATAGATAGAAGATGGCAGAATCCTGCTAATTGCAGATGCCGTGAAGGTTTAATTTTATGATAAAAAACAAAAAGTTAACGTCTTGGCTCGATGATATGCAAGCCTTGTGCAAACCGGATCAAATGGTGATCTGTAACGGCAGCACGAAGGAATACGACGAGATGTGGCAACTGCTTGTCGACGCGGGCGCAGCGACACAACTGAACACTGATATTAGACCAAATTCCTACCTTGTTCGATCTGATCCCGCCGACGTGGCGCGCGTTGAGAGCAGAACCTTTATTTGCTCGGACGAAGAGGTAGATGCCGGGCCTAATAATAACTGGAAAGCTCCCGCGGAAATGCGCGACACACTGAACGGCTTGTTTGACGGCTGTATGCGTGGCCGCACCATGTATGTTATTCCTTTCAGCATGGGGCCCGTTGGTTCGCCGATCGCTCATATTGGCGTTGAGATATCCGATTCGCCTTACGTTGTGACCAACATGCACATCATGACCCGGGTCGGTGCCGCAGTGCTCGATCAACTTGGTGAGGATGGCGACTTTGTGCCTTGCGTGCATTCCGTCGGGCAACCGTTGGTTGATGGCAAAGCCGATGTAAGTTGGCCATGCAATCCAGACAATTTGTATATTGCCCACTACCCGAATACTCGCGAAATTTGGTCTTTCGGGTCCGGCTATGGTGGAAATGCACTGCTCGGTAAGAAGTGTTTTGCGCTTCGAATAGCCTCGGCGATGGCTCGCGATGAAGGGTGGCTCGCGGAACATATGCTAATTTTGAAGCTGACAAACCCTGAGGGCGCGTCGCGCTATATTGCCGGTGCTTTCCCAAGCGCGTGCGGCAAAACTAATCTGGCAATGCTCATGCCGACAATTCCCGGCTGGACCGTCGAGACCGTGGGCGACGATATTTGCTGGATGAAATTTGGTGATGACGGGCAGCTTTATGCCATTAATCCAGAAGCTGGATTTTTTGGTGTCGCGCCTGGAACGGGTATGGACTCGAATGAAAACGCTATGCTCAGCCTGAACGAGAATTGCATATTCACAAACGTTGCGCTCACCGAAAACGGAGACGTCTGGTGGGAAGGCATGAGCGAAGAAGCGCCTGCTAACCTAACCGACTGGAAAGGAAACCCATGGACACCGGATTCCAAAGAACCTGCAGCCCATCCAAACGCCCGATTCACAGTATCTGCGGCACAATGCCCAGTAATCGCTGATGAATGGGAAGAACTAAAGGGTGTGCCCATCAGCGCAATTCTGTTTGGCGGTCGACGAGCCACGGTTGTACCACTGGTGAACGAAGCCCGCGACTGGACACAAGGAACATTCTTCGGCGCCATCGTTTCATCTGAGAAGACTGCCGCAGCAGCTGGCAAAATTGGCGAGCTTCGTCGTGACCCGATGGCCATGCTGCCATTCTGTGGCTACAACATGGCTGATTACTGGAGCCATTGGTTGAAAACTGGCGAGCAGGCCGGAGCAAAGTTACCCAACATCTATTATGTGAACTGGTTCAGAAAAGACGACAATGGAAAGTTCATGTGGCCAGGCTTTGGAGAAAATAGCCGAGTGCTCAAGTGGGTATTCGAGCGCTGCAATGGTACCGCTGACGCAGTAGAAACGCCGATCGGGAATTTACCCACCCTTGATGCGATGGACTTCAGTGATCTAGATCTTAGCGAGGAAGCTATCGCTGAATTGTTACGAGTAGAAGTAGATGGTTGGTTGGCTGAAATTCCGTTGATCAGCGATTACTTTGATGAGTATGCTGATCGGGTACCTCCAGCTTTCCGCCAGGAACTCGAAAACCTGAAGGCTCGTTTGGAAGCTTCGCAGCAAAACGTGGCATAGTTCTGACACGCGAGTCGATCGCTTATCAACCAAAAGGCTGTTCATCGACCAGCCTTTTTAGTCATCGAATAAATCGTCTAAGGCACTGCGTTTCGGTACATTGTGCTCTGGCCGATCATTCGCTGGTTCTACCTCACTACTTCCACCAAACAATGCATCAAGTCTAGACTTGGCCGCATCACTCGCCTGCGTACTGCTAGGATCGAAAGCGTTTCGATTCGGCCTAAAGAACTCGCAAAAATTCGCGTTTTCCTTGATGACCGGAGGTTCAGCACGGTCCTCAGCACATTTTGTATGGTCGAGATCTCTGTAATGCTGACACATACGGCAACAGCGCAGCACCTCAAAACAGCTGGCACAGTGAGCATGCCGACTAATTGGCAGAGGTACATCGTCCAGCGCTTTGCCGCAATTCCAACAGCTCAGAGAGTTTGATCGCTTCATAGTCACCTTCGCTGGCAGTGGTCAATACGAATAATGTTAATCTCGTTATGGTCGACTATGCAATAATGGTCGGATTCTTCAACTCTGTATTTATCGGAGCTACAGAGGCTTCTGGAGAACAGTAAGCTTCAGCATACATAATAACAAAGCAACAGTCAGTCAGGTTGATATATGGCAATTGAACAAGTTTGGGTTGATGCGGACGCTTGCCCAAAGGTGATCAAGGAAATTCTGTTTAGGGCGGCAAACCGGAAATCTCTGCAGACTACACTGGTCGCCAATCAACTAATTCCGGTGCCTAAATCTCCTTTTATTAAAGCAATACAAGTACCTTCGGGATTCGACGTTGCAGATAACTTTATTGCTCAACGGGCGAATACGGGAGATTTAGTCATCACTGCAGACATACCACTCGCAGATGAAGTCTTGACGCTCGGTTGCCTTGCACTGAATCCAAGAGGTGAGTTGTACAGCAAGGAAAACATCAAGCAGCGCCTGAATATGCGCGATTTCATGGATTCATTAAGAGGCAGCGGGATCAATACTGGCGGCCCCCCCGCACTGTCACAGGCCAACAGGCAGGCCTTTGCCAATCAGCTTGATAAACTCATTTCACAATAATTGGATAATACAATTTGAGAGACCCAAGGACACTCTACGGCTCTTTTCGTTGACTTAGGGACATCGTTGCTAAATCAAACCGGAGCAGAGGGGTTTCAGTCGAATAGACTGCAAAAAACAAAAATAAACCAACAGCAAAAGGCGGCCGCATAGCTTGCGGCCATTTGGCACGAATTAGTTAACCAAGCAAATTTAGGCTTTTTCGGAAACATCCGTTTTACTGCGCTTTTTACGCAGAAGCTTCAATTTACGCAGATGTTTGACCGAAAAACATCGAGTCAGTACCGATTAATAATGACTAGTAATCTAAGTGCTTCGCATAAAAAAGGTGCGCCTCTGCCATTGACCGAGGCGACCCTTTGTTACCCGCAGGTTATTCTGGTGAGTGCTAGTCTGCCATTCGCTCTATGATTGTCCCGGTACCAAGACCACCGCCACAGCACATAGCGATTAATGCATAACGTCCACCGGATCTTTCGAGTTCATGCAATGCTGTCGTTATGAGCCGTGCGCCTGTACTACCCGTTGGGTGGCCTAGGGCAATCGCGCCGCCATTTACATTCACTTTTGAATGGTCGACACCTAGGTCTTTTTCCCAACCCAGAACCACTGAGGCAAACGCCTCGTTTACCTCGAAGATATCAATATCCTCAAGTTTTAGGCCGGCTTTATCGAGCACTTTCCGAGTCGCAGGGATTGGACCTTTCAGCATCGTCACAGGGTCAACACCAACAAGTGTGTGGGCGACAATTTTTGCGCGGGGAGTCAGATTCATTTCCTTAACAGCTTTTTCAGAAGCCATAATGACAGCAGCAGCGCCGTCAGAGATCTGAGAACTACTACCAGCGGTGTGGATTTCTTGACCCGGCACAACGGCCAAAGCCTTCAAAGAATCGATATCTGTTGCTCTCAACCCCTCGTCTTTTGAAACTACTTTTATTTCACCAGTTGCTTTGAAATCTTCTCCAAGAATCGGTGCCTCAACGGGTACTACTTCGCGATCGAATCGTCCCTCATTCCAGGCTGCGATGGCTTTTTGTTGGCTTTCAAGACCAAATTGATCTGTATCAGCACGGGTAATCTGGTATTCCTCAGCAATCATCGCTGCGCCCATAAACTGACTGGTAGGCTGGTAGTAGTCTGTGTACTTTTCACCCATCGGAGAACCATCTTTCATCGCAGAACCCAGCGGTACGCGACTCATCATCTCGACGCCACAGGCCATCACGACATCTTCAATACCAGCCCCGATCATAGAGGCGCCCATCGAGGTCGCTTGCTGGCTTGAGCCACACTGTGAATCAACCGTGGTCGCGGCAACTTCAAGCGGAAGTCCCTGGGAAAGCCAGGCGATACGTGCAATGTTGAATGTCTGCTCTCCAACCTGCGAGACACATCCGCCAACAACTTGGCCAATATTTTCAGGCGCGATACCGCTACGCTCAAGCGCTGCGTGCTGAATAGCTCCCAGCAAATCTGCTGGCTTCATTCCGGCAAGCCCCTTACCCCTCTTCCCGTTGGGGCTCCGGCAGGCCTCCACAATATATACGTCTGACATTTCAACTCCTCAAATAAGATTAAATTTTTTTGCGTGATCCACTGTTACGGCAGGCAGAGCTGCTTTCGTTTCGCTCTACGCCCGCTTTGCGTCCACACCTTCAATATATGGAAGCTAAAGAATATGCGCCGGCAGTGATAAAAGCCAGTATTAGTCGTGAAGCCCTCTGGACTTTGGTAGCGACCAGCCCCAGATCACTGCGGCAGATCGAAGCATCATCGCAGCACTGATACCCAGCCAAAGGGCAATACTCTCTGAAATTCCAACGCTCATAGCGCTGACGAAGAGAACAGAACCAAGGAACGCAGCAGTCGCATAAATTTCGCCATGAAAAATAAGCGGCACTTCATTGCAGACGATGTCACGCAAAACGCCGCCGAATACAGCCGAAATTACGCCCATCATCACAGAAATGAGCGGATCTCCGGTTATTTCCAATCCTTTACTGGCGCCGAGCACGCAAAAAACGGACAACCCGATTGCGTCAAACCAAACAATCCATTGTTTACGACGATCAACAAAACCTGAAAAACCAAAAGTCATGACCGAGGCTGCCAGTGTAATCCAGACATAAATTGATGCGTGAATCCAGAAAACGGGCACGTTGACCAACATGTCTCGCAGCGTTCCGCCCCCTACCGCTGTGATAAATCCGACGACGACAAAACCAAATATGTCGAGTCGTTTACGAGCTGCAACAAGCGCACCACTAGTAGCAAAGACAAACACACCAGCAAGATCGAGCCATTGAATAACACTCAAATCTAACATGGTAAGAAACCCCTCCACATTTACTGATTGCACACTTGACAGTTCACTTTCAAACCGGGGTTAACAGAAAATGACCATGACCCAACGCAATTAATTTCGATGGGTCATCCTGCCATAACTCGGCTCGCACATTGGCCACCCTCCGACCCTGACGTGTGACAATTGCACGACCATAGGTTTCCTGTGGTCTGCCTGAGCGCAAATAGTCAATCGAAAAATCGACGGTTTTTGGCAGCTTCTCGCAAGAGGTATCCAGCAATAGCTGTAACACTGACGTCAACTCTAACAGCGCACCTATTGCGCCACCGTGAATTGCAGGAAGGTTAGTATTACCCACAAGGGAGTCTTTAAAAGGCATGACCGTTATCATTTCATCACTTTTTCGGTCTATCCTCACACCGAGGAAACGCGCATAGGGTATATGTTCAGCCAGCGCTTGCATGTCATCGGATCTCCCCTCCTTTCTCAATTGAGCCAGTATTTTCATAAACTGCTCCGAGTTTCTTGTTTTCTCGGTATATTCGGTGTGCCTAACATGAAAGTTGCCATAGAGGTGGCTATGGGGTCGTTCAAATCTTTCTGATATGCCACTCCTCTTACAAAAGCGATGTTATGGGTCAGTTTGAAACACTCGGAACGCACTAAGACATCTATATGTGGTATCGCCGGTTCCATGTAGTCGATCCTTAGATCCAGCGTCGCCATACTCGACTCGCTATCCCAGTCTGGATGATTTCGAACCGCCCAGCCACATGCATTATCTAAAATAGCAGTAATTGCGCCGCCATGAATTACACCGGTATCTGGATCACCAATTAGATGTTCTGCATATGGCATCTTAAACAAACAAGCAGGACCCTCAGTACCTGTTAACACAAATCCTATTGCTGCCGCGTGGGGCGACTGGTCCTGCAATTTTTTTAAATCGTTCATAACATCGTCTCTAACATTCTTATCAAAATCTTGTCACAAAGCACCTGACTAAAAAGCGCAAGCCGCTAGTAACCAATCAAAGGGTCTATCACATCAACAAGCTCGTCTCCGAGGTTAAAGCGGGAGAGGTTGTTCAAAAACTTCTTAGCGATTATCTGAGGTTGACTCACTGCTGCGATATGGGGTGTTAGTATCACGCCGGGTGTTCCCCACAAGGGGCTATCGGCTGGCAAAGGCTCCGTGTCAAAAACATCAAGGATAACCGATGACAGCTGCCCCCCCTCGAGCGCCTCGATAACGGCAGCGATATCTAGCGTACTACCGCGCCCAACATTGATTAGCGTGGCTCCGGGTTTCACTGCCGCAAGTGTTGACTTTCCAATGAGCCGGTTTGATGCAGGCGTTTCTGGTACTGACAATAAAATAAAGTCGGCGGTTTGCATGGCTTGGTTGAGCTTATCTATCGAATACATGCGATCAAAACTATCTAGGCTAACTCCTCTTCTTGATACGCCTACAGTCTTCATGCCGAACGTTCGCGCGACATTTGCTACATGAGCACCAATCGAGCCCGTGCCAATAAAAACAAACTCCTTCCCTTGCAATGTATCGGCTTCAAAACTATCCCATTTGTTTTTCGCCTGAGCGTCAGATAATCGTTTTGTACCCCGAATTTCTGGCAACAGATAAGCAAATACATATTCAGCAATCAATGGTCCAAACACGCCTTTAACACCGGTTAGTGTGGTGTCGGCTTGTTTGAGCAGGGGAATCAGTTTTCCATTTCCCGCCCAAGTTGACTGAATCCATTTCGCACTATTCCCTGCTTGCAGAAATTCCTCCGCAAGTGGCGCACTGGCGAGCAGTATATTGCATTCAATCGGACACTCCGCGACACCAGTGTGGCTCTCAAACACTTCCTGACAGCCGAGTTTTTTCAAAACCTCCATGTACTCTGGAGCAGACTCATCAAGAATAATGTTAGGTAAGATATTTTCAAAACTCACAGCAGCCACTGCCCCCTTGCAACAAGGTTCACCCTTCCTCCGACATTAATTTCAAACGTACCTTCCATATTCTTACTGGCACGAAGATAAAGCTGAGACGGTCTGTGCACTTCGTAACCCTGACCCACTCTGACATCAATCTCAGAGGTTCCAAAATATCTTTGTTCAACAAGATATGCCGCGAGACAACCATTCGCGCTTCCCGTTGCGGGGTCCTCACTGATACCAAACTCCGCTGCGAACATTCTTGCAGACATTTGTTGGTCAGCATCGTAGCCGCCCTCAGCGAAGAGGAAGACCAAAGGGGCTAGGTCATTAACATCTACCGAAACGCGTTTCAGAGCTTCAATCGACACAAGAGGGACCATCAAGAATTCAAGACCCGTTGAGACATACTGGCAGGGATAAAGCCTATTCATGTCTTTAATGTCGATACCAAGCTGCTCCGCAACAACCTCATGTTCGATTTTCTCACCAAATGTCGGTTGATTCTGCTGCATCCACAACACATTGTCGCGACCAAAGGTGACCGGAATCTTTCCTGCGGCAAGGCTCAGTTTGACAACCTGGGCGTCAGAATACTTAAGTACTTGCCGAAGCAGGTATGCTGTACCCAGCGTTGGGTGACCTGCGAAAGGAATTTCTGCTGCTGGTGTAAAAATACGAACATCGAAACCATCCTCCGAATTTCCACCACAAATAAAAGTCGTTTCCGCAAAATTAAAGGCGAGAGCGATACGTTGCATTTCCGTGGAACTCAAGTCAGAGGCATCAATTATCGTTGCAAGCCTGTTGCCCGCGTAGGGTCCCTCAGCGAACACATCTGTCAGGTAGTATTCCTTCTCTGCCATATCTACTCCCATGGGATATCGAAGAAACATCCCGGTATACGTAATTCAGCTAATGTGACCGGATCAACATCAAGATCACAACTTATCTCAGATTATTCAATTGTACAGAGGCAGCGCCCAAAATACCGAACCATGCGATTAATCACGATCGGCCCGTCAAGAGAACCCCATTATGTTACATGTAGTTTGCACGAAGCCTTTGATCATAAAGCGTTGGCTAGATTACAGTCCTTCAGGGAAATGTAATTTTATGATTCGATAGTCAACGCAATGTTAATCAGTGAATTTGCCAAGCTCAATCAGGTCAACAAAGCGATAGCACCTATAGCTCTTGGTGCTCGTCTGTTTCTCGGTTCTGGGAAGTCTCAACAGAAAAAGAAGACTGGCTGACTACAATTTAGCTCGGTGAAGAACGGCGGAAGGGAGAATGTTCATCGAGGTACTCAATCTCTTCATCAATATATCGGTTTTCCTGATCGAGAAAATGGGAAATGGCTTCTCTGAATGAGTCATTTACGATCCAGTGGGCGCTGTATGTATGCGTTGGCAAATAACCCCGTGCAAGTTTATGCTGTCCCTGCGCTCCAGCCTCTACGCGACTTAAGCCCTTTTCAATAGCATACTCAATCGCCTGGTAGTAACACACTTCAAAATGTAAAAAAGGATGGTCTTCGATACAACCCCAGTTTCGACCAAACAGACATTCACCACCGATAAAATTGATTGCACCCGCTACATAGCGCCCTTCTCTGTGGCACATAACAAGCAGAATACTATCAGCCATGGTCTCGCCAATGAGCGAAAAAAATTCTCTAGTTAGATACGGTGTGCCCCACTTGCGACCACCGGTATCAATGTAAAATCTGTAGAAGGCATCCCAGTGGTGCTCCTTGATATTCGCACCAGATAATCTCTCAATCTGGACCCCACCGGCAAGCGCGGCTTTTCGTTCTCGCTTTATATTTTTTCTTTTCTTTGAGGAAAGTGCAGCAAGAAAATCATCAAAACTTGAGAACTGCTGGTTCTGCCAATGAAATTGCTGGTGAGTTCTTTGCAAAAAACCCAGTGCACCCATCTTTTCCCACTGTGCTTTTTCCGCGTAAGTGATATGCACCGACGAAACACCAATTTTTTCAGCGACTTGCGTCACTCCACCCAACAGATATTCCTGAATCGACTCAGCATCTGCTGAGTCGGAGACTAGCAGTCTTCGACCAGTTGCCGGCGTAAAAGGCACAGCAATTTGTAATTTAGGGTAATATTTGCCGCCGGCACGCTCAAATGCATCGGCCCAGGAGTAGTCAAAAACATACTCTCCTTGAGAATGGCTCTTCAAATACATGGGAACAACACCTGCCGCTTCACCAGCATCATCTTCAAGTAACAGGTGGTATGGCGCCCAACCTGTTTCTGCTACGGCAGACCCGCTTTTTTCGATAGCGTGCAAGAACGAATAAGAAATAAAAGGATCGAATTGAACTTGTTCAGGCAGGTAGTGGGATGAAGCAGGATTCGCGCATGCATCCCATGCTTCCTGTCCAATTTCTTTAATGTCATTACAGGCAGTTAAGGTGTAACTCATATAAATATTACAAATAAAGGTGTGTTAGCCAGTATCGTCGGAGAACTCCAGCGCTACTGGCCACAACTTTTTAACTATAATCTACAGCATTTCGCTGGCGACAAGTTCCAGCGCTTCTCGCTGACCAGCACCTATCAACATGTTACCGACGTGCCCCTTCTCACCAGCTGATTTCCACGCCTGCAGTCGTTCGACAATTTTCTCCTTTGGACCAACGAGATGTGTAGCGTCTACCAATTCGTCTGGCACAGCCGCTGCCGCTTCATCTTTTTTGCCCGCAAGAAATAGATCCTGAATCTTGACAGCCGCATCTTCAAAACCTAGCGCCTTCGCATAGTCGTTATAAAAGTTCTTATCTCTCGCTCCCATGCCACCAATGTATAGCGCCATGTTAGCCTTCACAGGTGCTCTGCAGAAATCCACATCGTCACCTAAAATACAAGTCACAAATGGCGCTATGTCAAAGTCCATCAGTGTCTTGTCAGCTTTTTTCAATCCCTTGCTGATACTTGGCTCGAAAACATCGTATCTATCTGGGTTCATCCACACAGGGAAGACACCATCAGCAAGCTCTGCGCTGGTTGCAAGTCCCGTATTAGTAATCGATGCGGTATAAATAGGAATGCTAGTATCAGCCTGCAGAATACTCTTGAGTGGCTTTCCTAATCCTGTGCCATCTTCACCACCGTACGGCAAATTATAATGATAGCCCTCGTACTCTGCCTTACCTTCCCTCGCCATGATCATACGCAGAATCTCGATATATTCACGCGTTCTGGTGATTGGCCTGCCATAAGCAACACCGTGCCAACCCTCAACAACCTGCGGTCCAGAAGCACCAAGGCCAACAATAAATCTACCGTTAGACAGTTGATTCAAAGTCATCGCAGTCATCGCCGTACACGCGGGCGTTCTCGCAGGCATTTGCATAATTGCAGTACCTCCTTTCATCTTCTTAGTGTTAGCAAGGATCCAAGCGGCTGGTGTGACGGCGTCTGAACCATAGGCCTCTGCGGTCCAAACGGACTCATAGCCCATATCTTCTGCCGCCTGTATCTTCTCAATACCGAGGTCCATATTGCGACCGGAGTAGCCGCTGAGTATTCCTAGTTTCATTTTCTTATCCTCTGTTTTTCGAATTCATTAAGTGCCAATTACTATTGTCCACAAAAACAATAGGCTGACGTTATTCAGGCTTCTCAAAAGCTGAAATTCTTCGCGGTAAATGCATCATAAGTAGTCTGGGCATCTTTTGGGGAAACGCACGAGATTATATGGGTGGTGATACCCATCTCACCATATTCTCTAATGCGGTCGTGGCACTCACTCATAGAACCCAGAATGGCAATGTCATCAACCAATTTATCATCAAGTGCGCCTGTTGTTCGATCACGGTCTTTTGCCGCCCATCCCTCAGCTATTTCTTTGGCCACATCTTCATATCCAGACCAGGCTAAAAAGGCGTTGTATACCGGCGTTGCGTAATAGGGAGCAAACCCACGGCGAATAAAATCTCTAGCATTTTCCTTGTCGTCGCTTACAACAACCTGATGTCGGCAAACAACTTCAACATCCTCCAATTTCTTACCCGCTCGCTCAGCTCCAATTCTTATGTGCTCCATCATTCTTGGTAGCGAATCTTTCGGGAACAAATTCAATATAACCCCATCGCTAAATTCAGCAGCTGTCTCAAGCATCTTGCTACGCAAAGCAGCCATGTACACTGGTTGCGCTCCCTCGTCTAATGGTAGCTGCCGGTAACCTTTACTCTTTACTGTCGTACCATCAAAGTCACTCTTCTCACCTTTCAACATGCTTTTAATTAACAATGTTGTTTCTTTTACTCTGGACAGAGGTTTCTCAAATTGCAGCCCATGCCAGTTTTCCATCATTGTTTGACTAGACGAACCCAAGCCAAGAATAAATCGTCCGTTCGACAACTGATGTAACACGTGCGCAGTTGAAGCCAACACCGCTGGCGTTCTTGAGAACACTGGAATGATAGCTGTGCCTATTCGGCAACGATTGGTGTTAAGCGCAACAGCCGCTGCAGTCGTTAGCGCGTCAACACCTGAGCTGTCTGCAAACCACAGATCATCATAGCCCTCAGCTTCGGCCCATTTTGCTAGCTCGATCGTTTGGTCAACCCCTCTCGGGTCCGGTAGCGTTAATGCTGTTCTTTGTGGCACTGGCATGGTTTTAATCCTTGTCTGTTTTTGCTAACAATCTAGCACTGTTTATTGTCTGATTTTGTTATTGCTGCTGTAAATATTATTGTCACTAAATAATATCAGCACTGGAAAGCTTGTCTTCGCCCTGATCATCATTGGACGAATCCGACAACTTGTTATTCCGCTCGAGGCCCGGCCGATATAGATCTTTCTTTTGACCTCCGGACTTCTTTCGATCATATTTTTTCGCCGATGTGTATTCAGGCTCGAGTAAAGTCTTCGCACCTCGACCACGCTGCTTCTGTAGCTCGCTTACTTCACCATAATCTGTCGTTCGCTGGCGTGGGACACGTCCAGCGGCAACAATCATCCGTTCCATTTCCTCCGGACTTGTTTCTTGGCCATGACTGGCTCCGGCCGCGCGGGTGATAGTCTCATTCATCAGCGTTCCACCAATATCGTTCACACCTGCCTTCAAACAAGCTATCACACCCGCATGACCGAGCTTTGTCCAAGAAGCCTGAATATTTCGGAACACCGGGTTTAGCACCAAGCGGGAAACCGCATGAATGAGCAGAGCCTCTCTAAAAGTAGGTCCCTGCCTCGCGTTACCTTTCAGATAAATTGGCGCTTCCATATGAATAAAGGGAAGAATCACAAACTCGGTAAATCCGTTAGTTTTCTCCTGCAGGCGACGCACCTTCAAAAGGTGACGGGCAACGTGCTCGTATTTCTCGATATGCCCGTACATGATGGTTGCTGTGGTATTGAACCCCTGACCATGGGCCGCTTCCATAACTTCCAACCACTGCTCAGAATTTATCTTGTCAGGACAAAGTGTCGCACGCACTTCATCATCCAAGATCTCCGCAGCGGTACCCGGCAGCGTGCCAAGACCTGCTTCTTTTAGTTGGCCTAAATATTCGGACAAACCCAATCCCAAGGTATGTGCTCCCTGCCAGACCTCTAATGGAGAGAAAGCATGAATATGCATCTCCGGAATCACCTGTTTAATGCTATGGCAGATATCAATATAAGTGTTGCCATCGTACTCGGGATGTATTCCACCTTGCAGACAAACTTCCGTCGCTCCTCGTTCAAAAGCCTCTTTGGTGCGACGCATGATTTCTTCCGGGTCGAGATCGTAGGGTCGCCCCCTTAAGTTCTCACTCATTTTGCCTTTTGAAAACGCGCAGAACTGACACTTGAAATAGCATACATTGGTATAATTGATGTTTCTGTTTACACAAAACGTGACCTCATCACCGGCCAGCTTCTTTCGGACTTCATCTGCCGCCTGACAGACATAAGACAAATCATCTCCCCGGGCTTTTAAAAGACGAACAATTTCGTGCTCCGCCAACTCAGTACCCGATTTAGCTTTCTCCAGAATCTCACCAAGATCTGCACTGACCCTTTGCTGGGGTATTTTAGTCACTCTCGCGAGATCAGCTTCGGGTGGATCACCTACCGCACCTGCGGACCATGTTTCAGACGTGGATTTGTCAGCACGAGCGAAGCCTTCACCGTCGATGGCCCTTCGTATCAAAGGTTGCATATCCGGGTCGAGCCAGGTCTCTGCGTCTACTGCATAATCAGGATAAATTGCCAGACGCTCAATCAGAAGTTTTCCAGCATTAGCTGTTTCGGTCGCTAGATTAGCCAAATGGGGCCAGGGTGCTTCAGGATTCACAAAATCCGGAGTGACTGGGGAAACACCGCCCCAATCGTTGATACCGGCGTCTACAATCTGTGGAAGTACTCCTGGGCTTAAATTTGGCGGCGCTTGAATATTCATTTTGGGCCCAAAGATAATCCGAGCTAATGCCAGCGTCCATAGCAACTCATTTAGGTCTGGCTCTGGAGCGTTCGCCATCAAAGTTTCAGGTTTAGCCCTGAAATTCTGAACGATGATTTCCTGAATATGACCGTTGTCAACATTCGCCGCACGCAAGGCCAACAACGATTCGATTCGTTCTCGCCTCGTTTCACCGATGCCAATTAATATACCGGAAGTAAATGGGATTTTAGCTTCCCCTGCTAAACGTATCGTTTCGAGTCTTGATGCGGGGTCCTTATCGGGAGAGCCATAGTGAGGCATGCCTTTTTCCAACAACCTTGGAGAGGCACTTTCGAGCATGATACCCATTGAAACAGAGACCTTTCGAAGTGACGCCAGTTCCGTCGCATCCATTAGACCTGGATTAAGGTGAGGCTGCATTCCTGTCTCGGCGAACACCAACTCTGCCATATCGTGCAAGTAAGAAAGAGTCGAATCTTGCTTCAACTCCTTTAATCCTTCACGCGCTGCTTTGTAACGCATTTCTGGCCGGTCACCCAATGTAAAAAGGGCTTCTTTGCAACCGGCTCTGGCACCATCACTGGCGATTTTTAAAACTTCTTCCGGGGTCAGGTAAGGGGCTTTGACTTTTCTCGGCACCTGCGCAAACGTGCAATAGTGGCAAACATCGCGGCAGAGGTGAGTTAGGGGAATGAAGACCTTGCGTGAATAAGAAACAACATTTTGATGCCCATAATCTCTTATTCGCGCAGCAACGTTCATTAAAGCTGCCGTATCAGTTGTGTCTGATAACGCGAGTATTTCTGAATCTGAAAGCGGCTCGATCAACGCCGCATCGAGCAATTCAGTGATCAAATGTTCATTACTGGCAGTCATAGCTTATATCCGATGGTTTCCATTACCTGATTTGGCCTTGAGTTAGTTTGCTGTTTGAGGGATTGTCCTTGTCTATCAGCAACCCAGATCGAACCAGGAATTTAAAAGTATGTGTTTGAGCATCTTGCGCGGACAAGATTTCGCTTAGTTGAGCAAGGTCCTCCGGCGTATCAACATCAAGTCCTATTCCCGGCAGCCTTGCTATAGATGTTTCAATACCTTTTGATTCTGATTCTCTTAAATGCTTTCTGAAGCTATCAATACCAAATTTGAACTCGATACAATTTGGAGGTGAACAGGCAACACAATTTGATCCACCCAGATCTTCCGCAGGAACGATGAGAAACTCAGGACTATCAAGCATGCCAAAACCATCTAGAACAACTTCAAGTTCATCTACAGATACCAATGGTACATCGCCGGGCAGAAAGACCATATTGCCTACCCCCTCTGTTGTCAGCAATTTCGCTGCGTGAGTGACTGCTGCTATCAGACCGGGGACATCAGGCTCTGGTATCACCCGCGCGGAATAAGCACCTGCAATCGCAGCAACTGAATTATCATTGGTCACCACCATCACATCGTCAATTCGATCACAACTTGTCACCGCTTCTAGCACATCCTCAAACATGACCTGACAAAGAGACTGGCGCTGCTCTGGGGACAAAAAGTCCGCCAAGCGCTTTTTAGCGTCATTAAGCTGCTTAATAGGGATAACTGCAGTCGTATTCATATCAGGATTACTTGCCAAGCCGTCTGTGATTGATCGTTCAGGAAGTCAGTTCGTCGGCAAATTCGAGCACTGCTTCAGCCAACGCAATTCGATCCTGTAACGTTACCATGACAGATTTGGTCACGATAGTGGGTATTCCTAATCCTTGTATCGCGTCTTTGAGGGGAGCGTCTGCTTCATCTATGACAAACCCATCGATCCGACCCTGATAATGTTCAGCGACGGCCAAAGCACTCGCGGGCATGCCAAGTTCAGCCATCATCTTCGCAGCAGGCCCCTTGATAGCCTGCCCCCCAACAATGGGAGAGACTGCAATGACTGGAGCAGGTGATTTTTTCATGGCTTCAAGAACCCCCGGTATCTTCAGCACCGGATCAACACTCACAAATGGATTAGATGGGCAAATAAGGATCGAGCCGAGACTTTTGCTTTCCAGTGCTGCAAGAAATTTGCCGCTAGGCCGGGCAGAATCAATTCCCTGGAAAGAAAAACCTGTGACGGTAGGCTGGCACCGATCCCTCACAAAGTAGTGTTGGAATGCCATCGGTTCGATGGTTTTTTCATCGCGACTCGAACCTTCCTTTTCGCAATGTACTATCGTTGCGACGTGGTCATCTGTCATCGGGCAAAGATTAACGCGAACCCCGAGCACCTCGCAGAGATGGCGTGTGGTTTCTGTCAGACTCGCACCCGAGCCGAGCATTTGAGTTCTAATACAGTGTGTAGCCAGATCTCTGTCACCCAACTGAAACCAAGTTTCACCACCCATTGATTCCAGGGCGTTGAGAAAATTCCAAGACTCACCTTGTTGCCCCCAACCTAACTCTTTGTTGTTCAGATCTGCGAGGGTATACAACACCGTGTCAAGGTCCGGACAAATCTTGAAACCTAGGTGAGTAAAATCGTCACCGGTATTCGCTACGACACAAAGTTTTGCCGGAGGCAAACAATGCGATAGCCCAAGGGCGAGTTTCGCTCCACCTACACCGCCGGAAATCGCCAGACAATTCTTTGCCGTTGAATCAACCATCCTAACGAAACAAGTCCATTTGCTTTTTCCTAATTAAGGGTTTGACTCCTACGCGAGCAGCGTCTTCAGGTTCAGAAGGTTGATACCCTCTCACCAACACGACCGGCGTTTTTTCGCTTGTCTGCCCCATCACAAGAGATGCGCCAGACGCCATTTCATCTGCAGCTGCAACTTCCGTTACCATTAGCTCGCGGCCATAAATATCTGTCGCACCAATATAGTCTTCAAGTGCAGTAAATCCAGAAACACCAATGGCAAGACCCATTGACCCGTTTCGCCAAGCTCTGCCAATTGAGTCATTGATGATCACGCCAACATTTACACCATGCCGCTGCATTAGTTCCGATCGCAAATTCGCCGCACTTCTGTCCGGGTCGATTGGCAGAAGCAAACACATGTTGTCTCCGTCATCGTCTTCATGGGAGATATTAGATTGATCAATTCCGGCATTTGCTTGCACGAAGCCCAACTTGTGTTCGACTATCAGCACGCCTATTCGTTTTCGGACAACTTCGTTGGATTCATCAAGGATTGCCTGCACCTTGTTCGGCTCCTTGTCGACTTCTGCCGCCAGCGCTCTTGCTTCTGCCGTCGGCTCTACAGTTCGCAAATCCAGATACCTGTCTTCCGATTTCGAGATGATTTTTTGTGCCAACACGAGCACATCGTCGTCTCTCAATTGTTCACCCATACTTTCAAGTGATTCCTCAATCACTGAGACAAGGTCATCGCCCGGCACAATCATTGGAATATTTTCAAGACCAATAAACTGAAGCTTCATATCTAATGAAGTCAGACAGACTAGCTGCCCGACTCTCCGGTAATGACGATACCGGCACCATTAATCTTATGATGACGATTAATCGATATGAGCACAGAAGTCAGTGCTTCCGCCGCCGCAGCGTTCGCCAAAGGCCCCGCGTGCCAGCCACGCAAACCCAGAGCTTCAATCAGATTAATGACTGTATCTCGCGCCGCTTTTTTGTTGCCAGTTACAAGTACATCGCACTCAATAGCATGATCTTCCTGCAGATGCATCGCGCCCACATTCTGAAACGCGGAGACCACTGACACATCATCACCAACGCAAGCCTGCGCCATTACCGCCGCGCATCCCGCTTCGGGCATCTGCACCGTTCCGACTTTGGGCGGCATCAATGGAACAGTGACATCAATCAATACCTTACCTGCTAAACCAGACTTGACAGATTCAAGCGTGCTGATCTGATGTGCGAAAGGCACGGTCAGCACAACAAGGTCAGCGGCAGTCGCAGCAGCGAGATTTTCATGCCCAGTGACATTTAGATCGGGGAATTCTGCCAACAAATCGTCAGCAGCTGATTTACCTTTTTCCTCTGTTCTTGATCCAATCAGGATCTGATAGCCCGCGCGAGACCATTGTCTTGCTAGGCCACCGCCTAGGTCACCCGTGCCGCCTAGGATAGCGATGGATTTAATTGTGTTCGCTGCATCTTCTGTTGTCATAATTTTTGCCGTTTAAATCTGTTGTTATAGCAATAGCTAGCTACTGCCCCTAAATAATCAGGATGTGATTATTCACGAATACGCCGGTGCAAACAATTGTTACCTTTTGCGTGTTGCGTGCGACTCGCATTTAAACATATCGTGACTTGCGGAACAGGCGTTTAGTACAACCGGTGATGCACTCGCATCAACAGCAGCAATAACCGCTGTTGGTCTTCGCTACGAGAGAGGAATCAGCGATAAAAGCGCCTGTCGTATTCATTATTGATCAAGGTAATGCATTGGGACGCATGCAGCATTCTCGGCCCGAGGGATATTTTATTTACCCCTTGCCTAAGCATGGATTTAAATGTCTTCTTCGGCATAGGAATATGATCAGAGAGTACAAAAGTAGCATCTAACGGCAGATCGATATACCTCAGGTCTTCACCTTTTTTATCCAGAACGTACACAGAACCTTGCGCGGCTTCACGCTTTACCAGGTGCTCAAAGCTTATCGTCTCAGCAATCACCCCGTTTGAGGCCACCATAGACGATTCTTTCGCCATGCCGGTCGCCTCTCGCAAAGCTGCCGCCACAAAAAGCAACAACGACTTTTCATCATGACCTCCAATCGTGCCCAGCACCTCCCCATCAAGCACTAGCCTGCGCGAATAATCTCGAGTTTCCTCAAAAACCAGCGAAAGTTTCACGTCTGCTCTATGTGCTTTTGATAAAAACAGCGCATTTACCATAATATGAGGTAGGTACTCAGTATGCGCCCCTAAACCAATGCCTTTTAGGAACCGATCCGGATCGGTGCTTGTCTTCCGGCATCGGACAACAAACTCAAGCATAACGATGACCCTGCACTTCGACGCTCATAAAAAGTCCTGTTTGACAAAATGACCCGCAAATATTCAGGGTAATCACACCATCATGACCCTTGACTATCAACCTTCCGCAGCATGACTCGCTCTTTTTGCTAAACTATTCAACAAATCGACGCATTATAGTGTGCACTCACTAACAAAAGTGGGCCTGAATTACGAGTTTTCCACATTTTCTGTGGATAAGTCTGGTGATAAGTCCTCTCAATGTGCGGGACATCCATAAAAACTGGCTGTTTTGGCAGTCTGGTTATTTTTTGAACACATGTTCTGTAAGCCCTATGAATCAACGCTTTACAGACATGGGACCTAAAAAACCAATAGATACAACTTGCATTCGGCTAAAAACAGGCGTAGGCGCGAAATTGTTAGTAACTTGGGATAAAAAGCACGATTTACGCTATAAATCAGGTGAAAACAGCACAATTAGTGTCGAAATATCGACATCTGACCCTCATCAGTGCTGTCAAAAACACTATTCTGTAAGGATATTCTTCATTTCAACGCAAATGAGTGGCAACTTGGCTGTTCTTCAATAGTCAAACGCTCAAACCACTCCTTCATCAAACTGTTGTATCGAGCTGAATGGGAAAAAACTAACGGTTAGACTCAACTTTGAACTGACCCCCGCCGTAACCATCCGATGGTTTCAACGTCTGACACCAAAATCTAAGGAAAAAACACACATGCATAAAAGGGTTAATAAAACAGAACCCCACCGGATGGGATCCACGGATTCTTATCTAGATTTCTCTCGGCTTCGTCAACAGACACACCAGGGCAGCTTACCCCGTCTGGAAACAAAAGTTGCAGCCCAGTAATTTACTTGGCTGTGAATTCTGATCGAAACCCATTTCAACCAGTGGGATTATACGGTTCGCTAACGGCGCACGGCGCTCGAGAGCGTGCCAGAGTACTCAAGGTAATTGGGATTTGATCCGAAAAAACCGATGGGCTTTCTGCCGCCGGAGAAGCGGTGCCACATACAACCGGTATCTTCCGTAACAACTCGACAGACTCGCAGCCTACCATCTGAAATTGATTTTTTATCACCGCATGACTTCGAGCTAACATACTTTGTGAAGATTAATTTACAATCTGGTGGTTCCAGAAAGCGGCATTTGTTAATTTGCATATATGATTCAATCATATAGGTGTTCCATGGGAAAGGTTGGTAACTTCTTCGGAGATTTGAAAATATTACTAAGCGCGGCCCGGCTGAAATCGCCACCTGATGAAAGTCTTGACTGCATGGCTAAACTCGTCGAGGTGCAAGCAACAATTCGTCCCGCTTCACCAGCACTCATTTGTGAAGGCGAACAGATATCCTGGAAAGCGCTAAACGATCAGGCTAATGTGATCGCAAACAATCTAGTCAGCCGAGGAATCAAGCCGGGTGAATGCGTCAGCCTGTTTATGCAAAACCGGATCGCCTTTGTTGTCTGCTTGTTGGGCATTAACAAATCCGGCGCCACCGCAGGCCTAATCAACACAAATTTAACGAAACAACCATTGACACATTGCATCAATCTCATCCAATCCCAGAAATGTATTTTTGGTTCGGAGTTGACGGAAAGCCTCAAAGATGTAAAAAACCAGCTAGACATGAATGACGGTGAAGACTTTCTGATGGTAGCTGATGGTGAAAATGTACAGCTACCCAATTGGGCCGTCGACCTAGACCCTAGAGACGAGTCAGGCGACAAAAAAAACCTACCGGTTACAGCTGATATAAAAACTGGCTCTACCGCATTTTATATATTCACATCGGGCACCACTGGTTTACCTAAGGCAGCTATTGTTTCAAACAAAAGAGCTATATCTGGATCACAGATGTCAGGCGTTAGCTTGTTGCGGATCAACCACAACGATCGAATGTACAATTGCTTACCTCTATACCATGGCACGGGTCTTATCATGGGATTGCTGGCAGCATTTCACGTCGGCGCATCTACCGTGATTCGTAGGCGACTTTCTATTAGTACTTTCTGGGAAGACATTCGGAAAAACAATTGCACTAGTTTTATATACATTGGCGAACTCATTCGCTACTTGATGAGCAGGCCTGAGCAAGTAAACGATGCTGACAACCCGATCAGAACAATCGTTGGTAATGGGCTTCGACCGGACATATGGAATCAGTTCAAAGCTAGATTCGACATAGATCGCATCGGCGAGTTTTACGCTGCAAGTGAAGGCAACGGAGGATTTGGCAACATACTTAACAAACCCTGCACAGTTGGCATGGGTGTCGCGCCGGTGAAGCTTGTCTCATATGATGTAGCGCAAGACGAAATCATTCGAGATGGAAACGATTGCTGCATAGAAGTAAGAGACGGGGAGACTGGCCTGCTACTGATTGAAATTACAAAAACAACCAAGTTTGAGGGCTACACAAGTGAAGAGGCGACCGAAATGAAGCTTGTTCGCGATGTTGTGAAGCCCGGCAATCTTTATTTTAACAGTGGAGATTTGATGAAAACCGTAGAAGTCGGTTTTTCATTTGGACAGAAACATTATCAGTTTGTTGACCGGATTGGAGACACATTTCGCTGGAAGAGTGAAAACGTTTCAACAAATGAGCTTGCTGAAATTATCAATCAACACTCGGATGTAGTGTTCACCAATGCTTATGGCGTACAAATACCAGGTACAGACGGCCGCGCAGGGATGGCAGCCATTGTTTTTCGAGACGGTATTTCTATGGCTAACGCTGATTTACAATCACTGAGTGATCACATCAATGATGGCCTGCCCAGTTATGCGCGACCAATATTCATCAGAATACTTTCTGAACTACCAACAACTTCGACGCACAAATTGCAAAAGAACAGCCTAAGGGAGGAAGCATTTCACCTCGACAAGCTTGATGACTATGTGCTGGTAAAGAAGCCCAGCGAGAGTTGCTATGTGCGTCTTGATAGCGATTTCTACGACAAGATCATCCAGCGCGCAGTGGCTTTTTAGTATCATCAAATTAAACCCACTACAATGACTTAAACACATTCACTCGAAACCCCTGAGCATTTCAACGAGAAATTCGGAGACTACATGATAGACCTCTATACTACAGGTACACCCAATGGACATAAGGCTTCAGTAACTCTTGAGGAACTCGATATACCCTACGATGTCCATCCGATCAACTTGAGCAAGGGAGATCAGAAAACACCAGAATTCCTAGCAATGAACCCAAATGGAAGGATTCCGGTCATTGTTGACCGCAACAACAACAATTTTGTTGTTTTCGAAACCGGTGCAATCATGATTTATCTAGCCGAACTCACGGGAAAACTTTTACCAACAGATCAAAAAGGGCGCTCTCGCGTGATTCAGTGGCTAATGTTTCAAATGGGCGGTATCGGCCCCATGATGGGACAAGCTAATGTGTTCTACCGCTATTTTCCTGAAAAAATCCAACCAGCGATCGAGCGATATCAAAATGAATCCAGAAGACTACTCGAGGTGCTCGATACTGCTCTGATAGACAAGGAATGGCTAGCAGATGACTATTCTATTGCGGACATCGCCAACTGGTGCTGGGTAAGAACCTATCGTTGGTCCGGCGTATCTCGTGAAGGGCTAGAAAATCTTGACCGATGGCTGGATCAAATGAAAGCGCGCCCCGCCTGCCAAAAAGGCATACGAGTGCCCGAACCACCACCAAAAAAAATACTTGAAGGTGATGAAGAGAAGAACTTCGTTAAAGGCGCACAATCAATCCTGCAAACCTAATGACGAACGCTAGAAAATAGCCAGCATCTCTTCAAATGCCTTCATTTGGCCCCCATTAGCAGAAGACGGTACTAGAATTGGCGTTCTAACGCCGGTATCAAACCAGGCTTCGACACCTTCTCTAACCGCTGAAGCTGAACCAAACAAAGTGGTATCGGCCAACCATTTATCACTGAGAAGTCCCGGAACCTTATTGAATTCTCTAGCTTCAACAGCCCGCTCGATCGCGGTCATTTCTTCTTCGTATCCCGCTTCTTTCCAATAGTTTCGATAGTTAGGCAGCATGGCATAAGAAGTAAGGGTCTTTCTGTTGACGGCCTTAGCAGCCTCAACATCATCATTGATACAAGTTGGAATCATATCGCCTATAAAGAAGTCCTCGTTGTCACGGACAGCAGGACTCAGAGTCGCAAGTGACTCTTTCATATGTGATCTTGCGCCATTCGCAAACACCATGCCATCTGCGATTTCCTCCGACAATGCAATCATTTTCTTTCTCAAGGTCGCCAATACAATCGGAGGAAGCTCACCGGCGCGAGGCACAGCACGAAGTTCCTCAACAAAATTCCGAGTATCGGTTAGGGGTTTGCCAGCGGAAATGCCTCTTGATTTAAGTGCCGGCGCATGACTAACGCCAATGCCGAATCTGAACCTGCCATCCGAGACCTCGTGAATGAATGATGCAGTTTGCGCAAAGTCAGTCACCTGACGAAAATAGATCGGCATAATTGTTGTACCGAAGGTGATTTCATTGGTTGCCAGCGCCAAGGCCTCACATAACGCCATGGAATCTCCAAGACTGGGACCATAGATACCACTGAACCCGCGCTTTTCAATTTCTTGTGCAAGTTCTATGGTCGCCTTTCTACGTCCTGGTACAGCCGCGAGGCTTATTGCTGGCATCTGAGTCATCACAGTGGTCCTGTTTATTATTCGAGAATGATCATGGTACACAATTGTCCAAAGAGTCACCAAATTGTTAAGCTTTAATTATGAGCACCGATCACTAGAACTAGAGATTTACTATATGGCGAGCAAAAAAAGTAATTTTTTACAACAACAAAAGATAGCCCTCGGAATCATTGGCGTTATTGCCGTCACAATCGTGGTCTATTTCAGCACGATGGTAGTGACCGATGCTCCCAATGGCGAGTTTGCAGAGGGAAGGCATTATCAGACATTAGAAGAACCTGGCAAGGTGAGGGGGCGCAAAGATGAAGTGATTGAATTCTTTTCCTACGGGTGTGTACATTGTTTCAATTTTGATCCGGAAATCGAGAGTTGGGTTCAAACAAACGCGGACTCAGTAAAATTTATACGCACGCCGGTGCTCGGTAGTAATCTATGGCGCCTATATGGCCAGACTTATTTCACTATGCAAGAGTTAGGTATTCTTGAGGAAAACCATGTGAGGTTTTTCACAGACATTCATACTGTGCGACGAAACCTGTCCTCTTTGGATACCGTAGCCGCATGGTTTGAAGGCAAAGGAACAACTGAAGCAGCATTTCGAGCGGCTTTTAAATCCGAGAATGTAAGAAGAAGGCTGGCCAAAGCTGACGCTCTCAGTCGCTCTTACAAGATCTCCAGCGTACCAAGTGTCGTCGTGAACGCAAAATACCTTATTGGCGTCAACAACGAGGTGGGCACGAAGCGCTTAATTGAAGTAACCGAGCACCTGCTTACCAAGCCGGAGCAAACCAAAGAAGAAGTGTCTGGCTAACCTTTGACTATCGTTTAACTAACCTTGATGCAATCGGCAATGACGGATCTCCTCGCTATCATTGTCATTAGCAACAAAACAGAAATGAGCAGAATGTTTGACGCCAAGCATGAGAGGCTGTTCAAATAAATACGAAGGCTGCCCTTGCCGGTTGAACCCACTAAGCAAGAATCTCGAGACTTTAGAGCCTCTCCTTTACAGCTACGACAAAACTAAAACTTGCTAAACAACAAAATTCGAAGTTATGGGACCGCGGCAATAGAACTTAAAAAATAATCGGTAACACGTAGCAAGGCAAGGTAAATACCGATGAAGCCCGTCACGTTCGACTTTTCACCTGCCGACGAGACTTCTTGAGATGAGTTCTTTCATGATCTCGGATGTACCGCCGTAGATTCGTTGAATGCGAGCATCTAAATAGGCCCGTGAGATTGGATATTCTCGCATGTAGCCATAACCACCAAAGAGTTGAACACATTGGTCTGCTACCCGTCCCTGCATTTCACTGGCGGCAAGTTTTGACATGGAAGCTTCGACTGGTGTCAGATCCCCGCCAACATACCTTGCAACATATTTTTCTACCAAGGCTTTGTTAAGCTCGATTTCCGTCTTGATATCAGCCAAAACAAATTTCGTGTTCTGCAACTTCGCAATCGGCGCGCCAAAGGCCTGACGTTCCAGTGTATATTCAACGGTAATATCAAGCATGCCTTCCGCCGCGGCTACACAACCTACAGCAAGAATGAGCCTCTCTCTCGGTAATTCGTTCATCAAATTCGCAAAGCCGCTACCTTCACCGCCTAGGATATCTTTGGATGAAACCCTGACGTCTTGAAAAAAAATTTCTGAAGTATCGCCGGAGTGAAGCCCCATTTTTTCCAAATTACGCCCTTTTTGATAACCGTCGAGATGACAATCAACTGTAAACAGCGTGACTCCTTTTGCACCCTGCTTGGGATCTGTTTTAGCAGCGAGCACGATGAGGTCTGCATGCTGGCCATTTGTAATGAAGGTTTTCTGACCATTAATGACAAACTCATCGCCATCTTTTTCTGCTGAGGTCTTCATTCCCTGAAGATCACTGCCGGCCCCTGGTTCTGTCATACCTATCGCGCCAACGATTTCACCGCTTACCATACCCGGCAGCCACCGTTGCTTTTGCTCTTCACTACCCAGGTGCATAATGTAAGGAGCAACGATGTCAGAGTGAACAGAAATGCCAGAAGCTAGTGCACCGTAACCAGCTCTTGAAACCTCTTCAACGACAACACAGCTCAATTCAAACGAAGCATCAAAACCACCATACTCCGAAGACATGTCAACACAGAGAAAGCCATTCTCCCCTAATTTGTTCCACAGTTCCCGGGGCCAGATCTCATTTTTTTCCCAAGCCTCATAGTGGGGCTCAACCTCGGCCTCCAAAAATTTCTTAACACTTTCACGAAACAATGCCTTTTCTGACGCATCAAGCTGTACAGCTTCGTTCATTAAATTACCCCTGAAGTTTTGTGGATATATATCGCTGTCACATTTTGGCGATAAAGAGCATGAATTCTAGTCGTTTATGGCTTAACTTTCGACACAAGCATTCGAATGTTACCAGTGGAGACTTACATTCTTCTTACAATTATTCCAAGATTCTCAGCCCCAAATTGATTCCTTTCTTTTCCATTTTTTATTCTTTGGTTACACTCTAAGACTATTATTTTGATGTTGCACCCTGTTTATGTCAAAACCAACAATAATGGCTCCCGCACAAGGAAGCCGCATCGTTCGCGATGGCACCAACACCATTTTGTTTGGACAACCGCCTGAAGTACTTAAAGGATTACTTCGCCATCACGTTACATCCTTTGACACGCTGGTGCTGACAGACGTCAAGGAGAAGGACGGCTCGGTTCTCAACAATCTTGAATTTCCCTTTTACTTTTTCCTGTTTGTTGCAAACGGTCTAGCTGAGGGCAGAAGACTTTCATTGGTCGGTAGCGAGAGAGATATTTCTCACGCACTGAGACTACTCAGGATGACCCTCAACGGTCCAAATAGAGCAGAACTCGATGCATGGCAAACAGCCGAAACGTTGAAAGAGGAATGGCTCGCGGTATCAGAAGCACTCGCGTTGGCAGATAAAACTGGCAAGACTATTCCTATCGAGGACTTCTTCAACCTTGTCGCTTTTAAGAATGGCCAGGCACAAACTAATTCTATGGTGATAACGCATACTGGTCCTGATCAATATTTAGTTAGAAACGATGAGGGGGAGGTTTTAGTCGACCTGAACGAGGACCAGATCATTGGGCCTTCCTATCCTGTTCAACCAGATTACGTGCCAGGTGGTCTCGCCAAAATGAGCCTGGAGGTGCTTGGCGGCGCTTCAGGCTTTACCGTTAACGAAGCATGCACGGGGTTAGCGCTGTGTTTTAACGGTGACTACATTCTGATTGATTCAATTCCGTTTCTAGACCAACACTTGTTTGCCAGAGGCATATCAAAAAACCAGGTTTCTGCAGTCTTTCTTACACACCTGCATGATGATCACTGCACGATGTTCCCGCTCATGATGATGCCGCAGCGAGTCGAGGTGATTACAACCAAAGAAATTTATAACATGGCAATGGACAAGCTGGCCTGCAGTCTCGGCTGGGACATAGCTATTATCCATGAGCACTTCAGGCTGGTTGAAGTCGTTCCGGGCGAATCGATCAACTACTATGGCCTGAATATCGACCCACACGTCACGGTACATAGTATCCCAACCATTGGCGCCACCTTTTCGACTATCCACAAGGAATATACAAAACAGATATGTATTGTTGGCGACAATCATTCTATGAACACCATTCAGGAGATGAAAGAAGAAGGCAAAGTAAGCGAAGAAACCGCTCGCAAGCTGGAGAATATTTACACAAAGAGATTCAATATGCTGGTCGCTGATGGCGGCGCTGGTGCTATTCATGGCGACCCGGGCGATGCATTAAAATCACAATCTGATAGGGTCGTGTTTGTTCACGTTGACGAACTGCCAAATGACTTCAATACAACCTTCTCTCTCGCCAGTTCAGGCAAGCGGTATTCAATTATAGATGGCGACCCAAGCATATATACCTCCCAAGTAAATCATTATCTGACTACCTGGTTAGGCAAGCCATTTCCAAATCGCTGGATGCGTAGTCTGCTTGCCGATGAAGAAATACGACGTTACAACACAGAAGATGTCATTATTGTACAAAATACCGAAACCCGAGGTTATGTATATTTAATACTGACTGGCTATTGCGACGTTGTTAGTTACGATGGGAAAGTATTCTCTAAAGTGGCAAGTCTACAGGCCGGGGACATCATTGGGGAGATGGCTGTGATTACCGGGGCGGCCATGAGAAACGCTTCCGTAGTAGCGACGACACCTGTTACTGTGTGTGTTTTTGCAGAAGAGACCTTCTCTTCATTTATTGAAACTGAAGGCTTTAGAGAAGAGTTGCTTGATCGTTGGACGATACGACCACTGATTGCTGAACTGCCGCAGTTTTCCGGTTTGAGCTCAACGGTGATCGAAAAAGTTGGAAGAATTGGCCAACTTCATAAATTTGAATCGGGGGAGACATTCATCCCAAGTAGCGACAGTTGGTATATCGTCGTGAATGGCGAAGCAAAACAAGGAGACAATGTGCTCTCTACTGCCTCCGAACTCGGCTGGCAACCGCTGGCAGAGACGAACTGCGACTCAGTTTACATCGAAGCTGGTGCCACACTGCTAAAGTTCGACAAGACAGATTTCGAACAATTAAGGCTCTCAGCACCACAATTAAATTATCTTCTTCGTAAATTTCGGATTAATGAGAATGCCAGCACCGCCGATTGGATGCTGGATCTCATTGCTATCAACTAATACGACTAAAGAGAGACGTTTTCGGTGATTCAGTCACCGGAAAATCAATTTATTCCGCCGCTTTCAGCGCCTGATCGAGATCAGCAATAATATCGTCTATATGCTCAA
>CAXRCG010000143.1:0-5625 GCA_964228885.1 Pseudomonadales bacterium
GTTGGCAAATGTAGCGCTGGATTATCTGGGCAGGGCACGGATGTTTTTCAACTATGCGGCAGAACTCGCCGCTGATGGCTCCACCGAGGATACCTACGCATATACTCGCGACTGCAGGGAATTTAGGAACCTCTTGATCAATGAGCTGCCACGCGGGGATTTTGCCTTTACCATGGCGCGGCAGTACCTGGTGGATGAGTTTTCAATGGCGTTTATGCAGGCATTGTGTGGCTCAAACGACCCTGTTCTGGCGGGGATAGCGGAAAAGGCGCGCAAAGAAGCCCGTTATCATTTGCGTCGCAGTACCGACTGGATGTTGAGGTTGGGCGACGGAACACCAGAAAGCCATAACCGACTGCAGCAGGCGATGACTGATATCTGGGGTTATACCCAAGAGATGTTCGAGATAGATGAGCTGGAAGAGAGCCTGATTAAAGCGGGCATTGCTGTAGATGTCGTGGCGTTGAAGCAAGCATGGTCTTCACGCGTGAGAGAAACACTTGTGCAGGCAACCATTGAACAGCCAAGGGATGATTGGTCAGTATCCGGTGGTCGCCGGGGAATTCATACCGAGGCCCTCGGTCATATGTTGTCAGAACTACAATTTCTGCAGCGGGCCTACCCGGCGCAGCAATGGTGAAGCCGTTAGAGCTTATCGACATTATTCCAGTGGCGGAACAGACTCGTCGACAAAGGCGATCTGATTCGCCTTGCTTCGCTTTGTGGGATTTACTGGATAAGGTTTGCGATCCGGAAATCCCTGCACTCAGCCTTTGGCAGCTTGGGGTCCTGCAAGACATAGAAGTACATGGCCGCCAGATTACCGTGACCATTACACCCACCTACTCAGGATGCCCCGCGATGGCGGCAATGGCGGAAGATATTACTTCAGCGCTGGCGATGGCTGGATACTCTGAGGTGGAGATTGAAACGCGTCTGTCCCCCGCCTGGACGACTGACTGGCTGTCAGTCGAAGCCAGAGAACAATTACGTGGCGCCGGTATTGCACCGCCGTTGACTACGATCAAGTGTCCTCGGTGTGAATCAGTCGAGGTCCAGTCGGTGAGCGAATTTGGATCTACTGCCTGTAAGGCGCTATACCAGTGTGGCCACTGCGCTGAACTCTTTGATTATTTTAAGCCCCTATAACCGCGAGATGCAGGTAGCAACATGGACACAACAGCAGGCTTAACCGCTTTGACAGTCGCCAGCGTAAAGCGAGAAACAGACAATGCTGTCAGAGTAGGCTTCAACGTGCCGAACGATGCGAGAGCGGCCTTTCGATATCAGCCGGGACAATATCTGACGCTGGAAACCGTGATAGCGGGTGTGCCCGTCAGACGTTCTTATTCAATTTGCTCTGGTGGCAATGAACCATGCATGGAAGTCGCAATTAAACGCGTTGCCGGTGGCATTTTTTCTAACTATGCAAATGACAACCTACGCGTAGGTGATATCGTTAAATCCTTGCCTCCTCGGGGTGAGTTCAGTGCAGCGTTAAGGGTCGAGCATGACAAGAACTATCTGTTTATTGCCGCTGGGAGTGGTATCACGCCAGTGATATCGAACGTCAAAAGCATTCTCGAGCTGGAGCCGAAAAGTCGAGTCACGTTGCTCTATGGTAATCAACGAACCGGCACAATGATGTTTCGTGAATCCCTCGCGTTTTTGAAGAATCGGTTTATGGCGCGTTTCCACTGGATCAATATTCTTAGCCGAGAAGATCAGGGTTGTGATGTGTTAAACGGCCGTTTAGATAACCGCAAGGGTGCGGCTTTGAATGCGCAGCTGATCGATCTTTACAGTTTTGATGAGTATTTTGTTTGTGGTCCCGAGTCGATGATCTCAGAAATTTCGCGGGGACTGCGCGGTTTAGGTGTGGGCGAGGACAATATCCGTTATGAACTGTTCGCAGGCTCGGCTGAAGATGCTCGCCAAGCCGTGGCAAAGCACCACGCGCGGGTTCGGGAATATGCGGGTCAGATCAGCCGAGTTACCATGGTGATAGATGATCGTGCCACCGAATTTGAACTCGGCGCTGATGGTGAGAATTTGCTCGATTCTGGTCTCAGACAGGGACTCGATTTGCCCTTTTCCTGCAAGGGCGGTGTCTGCTCAACCTGCAAAGCAAAATTGCTGTCAGGGGAGGTTGACATGGATATCACCCATGGGCTGGAACCCGGCGAAGCAGCGAAAGGGTTCATTCTGACGTGTCAGGCGCATCCTATCAGTGACAGCATCGTGGTTGATTTCGACCATCGTTAATATGGTACTGAAGCGCAAGTCATGGCTAACGATTGTCGATGACGCGCTTGGCTTTACCCTCAGATCGCTCGATGGACCCCGGGGCAAGGACGTTGACCTTGGCGGAAACACCGACATGGGTCTTCACCTTGTGCGCCAGTTCAGCAGACGCATCATCAATACCCGGTTGATTCTTGGCATGTTCAACGTTAATGGTCATCACATCCATGTGGCCGTCTTTGCTCAGCTCAATCTGATAATGCGGTGCCAATGACGCAACGGTCAGCAAGTGTTCTTCGATTTGGGAGGGGAAAACGTTAACCCCACGAATGATCATCATGTCATCGCTGCGGCCTGTGATTCTTGACATTCGGCGCATGGTTCTGGCGCTGCCAGGTAACAGGCGGGTCAGGTCCCTCGTTCGATAACGAACAATGGGCATTGCCTCCTTGGTAAGGCTTGTAAATACGAGTTCACCTTCTTCGCCATCGGCTACTACGTCGCCGGTCTCAGGATCGATGATCTCTGGATAAAAGTGGTCTTCCCAGATGGTTGGGCCATCCTTGGAGACAAGACATTCCTGAGCGACGCCTGGGCCCATCACTTCTGAGAGGCCGTAAATGTCAACCGCGTCGAGGTGCATCCGGCCTTCGATCTCCTTGCGCATGGCGTTGGTCCAAGGCTCTGCACCGAAAATGCCAAGTCGTAGTGAGAGGCTGGCTGGGTCGACGCCCTGCCGATCCATCTCGTCAGCAATATTAAGCATATAGGAGGGAGTGACCATGATGATGTCCGGATCAAAATCGACAATAAGCTGTACCTGCTTTTCGGTCTGGCCGCCGCCCATAGGAATGACGGCACAGCCTAGTTTTTCACCACCATAGTGGGCGCCGAGACCGCCAGTGAATAACCCGTAGCCATATGACACATGTAACTTGTCAGCAGCCTGACCGCCGGCTGCTCGAATCGACCTGGCAACGACATCGGCCCACACTGCAATATCGTTTTGTGTATAGCCGACCACGGTAGGCTTGCCTGTGGTGCCACTTGAGGCATGGACGCGCACAACCTGTTCGATTGGAACAGCGAAAGTGTCGAACGGGTAGTGTGCTCTTAAATCCTGCTTTGTGGTGAAGGGAAAATTGCTGAGATCTTCAAGCCTCGTAAGGTCATCAGGGCGAATGCCGTGCACGTCAAACTTCGCTCGGTACATCGGTGAGTTTTCGTGGGCGTGTTTCAGGGTCTTTTTTAAACGCTGCAGTTGTAGCGCTCTTAATTCGTCGATGCTGGCTGTTTCAATGTCGTGCAGGGGATCAAGACAAGGCTCGTTCGGCATGGTGTTCCTCGGCATTATTTTTAGTTATTTTTCAGTTGAAGAAAATAGTACAAAAAATGTGTCAGAATTAGCGCTACTGTATCGTAAAATGCATGCAAATTTAACGAGAAGTGAATAGGCGGAACAAGTTCTCGCCACACAGTGTTGTCAGTGTCTTCATACCCACCAGTTGTATCCCGTTTAGTCGATGGCTTTGCTGCCCGCAGGCCGATGCGCGCCAAATCCATGGTAATTACTTTTTTTGGCGATGTTGCCTCACAACATGGTCAGACAGTCTGGCTCGGTAGTTTGATTGCAACGATGGCGAAACTTGGTATCAATGAACGTCTTGTCAGAACGTCGGTTTTTCGCCTAGTGCAGGAGGGTTGGCTCGAATCAAACCGGGTAGGGCGGCGCAGTTACTACCGGTTCAGCGCATTTGGTTTGTCAGAGTACGAAAGGGTTGCTGCCAGAATCTACGATCTCGATGAGCCCATCTGGTCGCGCGTCTGGCAGTTGGTGGTGCCCGTTAACCTTGGTGAGCAGGTCAAAGATGCTTTTTTTCGCTCCTTGTCTTGGCAGGGGTATCGGCAGATCAGTCCGGGGCTGTTCGCGCGTCCCGGCGTGGGTGGCGCGGAGCTACAGACGATGCTTGAAGAGTATGGTGTGCGCGACAATGTGCTGCTAATGAATGCTGATGAGTCAGCCTTGTCGTCTCGCGTCGCTCTGCGGGAGGTCATCGACACGCGCTGGAAACTCGATGAAGTCGCAGCAGATTACCGCATTTTTCTTAAGCGGTTTCAGCCTTTGCAGCGCTGGCTTAACAAAAAATCATCGATAGACACGGAAGCCGCGCTAGTCATCCGGCTGTTGCTCGTGCATGAATATCGGCGATTGCTGCTGAAAGATACGCCGCTGCCAGCCGCGCTGCTACCACCTTCGTGGCCTGGCACTAAGGCGAAGCATACGGCGGCGCGAATCTATCGCCAAGTCGCCAACCCCTCCGTCACTTATATTATGGCTCACCTCGAGGGCATGCATGGGCTGCTACCGAAATCTTCCAAGCAATTTACACGGCGATTTGCTCGGGTCCGCGGCGAGTAGCTGAAGGCCTTTGCAATCAATATCAGGCGACCAGCCATCCTGAAGGACGAGCGCTGCGATTAATCAGTTTGTCTCGTTCGTCGCTAGTACACGCAGCCCCTGAGGAATGTGAGTCTCGGATGCGCTTGCACAGCGCTGTAATAGATGAAAGTGATTACCTTTGGTTTTCTTATGGGTTACTCTCTTTACTTCATAAGCAGGTAATTGGGAAATATGATGAATTCAAGTTTATTCGACGAGAGCACAGTCAATTGGCAGCCACTGCCCGGGCCTGATGGAAGTCCCGCTGATCATATTGGGATGTCTATCCTCAATATCGATGAGAACGCAAAAATAGTAGATGTTCTATTCAAGTTCGAAGCAAATAAAAAAATTTTATGGCACAAGCATACATCTGATTTCAACACTTTTGTGGTGAAGGGCGAGCATCGTATCTATAGCTTAGAAGGAGAACTCCGCGAGGTGCGTCCTGCCGGTACTTTCAAAGCTTCGCCTGCGAGTGAGGAACCCCATACTGAAGGTGGTGGAGACGAAGATGTCGTGATTCTTTTTAGCCTTCGGCCTTACGATGCTGAAAAGCCAATTTATGAAATCCTAGATATGAATCATGAGGTTGTTGCGACAATGACTTTTGATGCAATGAAGGATCTGCATCATGCAGGTGAGGCAGCCTGAAAGAACTTGCAGCAGGGATTCAGATAATCATTCCGCCCCATTGATTTTCTTAGAATCTAAGAAGTTTCTAGTTAGCGGTATTGTGCGTTGAGACCTGCCGGCAGGTAGAAGGTTGCTGTGGAGGCGCGCCAATAACGGCGACGAACCGTTGAGGCAGTCATCCTTGTTGCCCAAGAATGTAGTCGATGATGTTCGGTGGTGAGACAACCATCGCCATAAAAAAGAGATAACCTTCGACGATATGGCAGTTTTTATGTCTATTTTTGAAACATCACCCACTGAGTTTT
>CAXRCG010000144.1:0-5962 GCA_964228885.1 Pseudomonadales bacterium
TAACTAACGAGCCAGAAAGTGCTACTAAATAGAAATGAGGGGATCAAGCGCGTAAATCTTTCGGATGAACGCTCTTCAATGACGGTTTTGTCGTTGTGTTTTATTGATTAAGTGAATCGAAAAATACTCTCGGCACGTGCACTTGTAGTGCCATGTGAGAGTGAGAAACGAGTGTTAAAATCCCCGAACTTGATATCGACTGAACTAAAATCCGTCTCTTGATAGAAGGTTCGAAGGTCCATCGCGACTTGCCTCGTAAGTTCGTTTCGCTTGAGTTGATTTTCGAGCAGCTTGCGAGCGCCGATACCTGAAACTGCGTCATTGGTTGTCCCAGCCACTCCCATATTCCTGAAAATTGTTGTGTCTGCCTCACCAAAGCTGATGTTAAAAAAAGGCTCTATCGCGTCTTCCTCAACAACAAGGGCGACGCTCGTGCCTAATGTTGCTTTTTCAAGTTTTGTGCCAATTTGAACCGGAGCAACCTGAGAGATCAGCTCTTCCAGCAGAGTTCGTGATGATTGATACAGTTCTTCTTTTCTGTGTTGCTCGGCGGCGCGGCTAAATTTTACTCTTGCAGCGTCGTGTTCAAGTGAGAGGTTGCTCGGTTGAAACAAACTTTCAGTCAGGTAAATACGCTCAGTCATGTCTGGAGTGAAATAGAGGACACTGGCGGAAGTGTTAATTGTGCCGAGTACCAGACCAAGAAAAAGTATGATTTTAGGCATAGGCAAAGGGGTCAATGTTGAAGATAAAGAGCTGCATCTAGTGCTAAATTAAATAGGTCGTCGTCGGGATTGATTGTTAAATCAAAAGTCTATCTGCCTTACGTAGGATACTAATTCTCAACGTGCACAGACAGATATCTCAGCGTCTGCGAGCTGAACATTTTTGTCCATATACTCAAGGCCTTATGATCTCAGACGCTATTGCGTGGAACCAGCGCGTCGCTATGAATCATAGGGCGGGTGGGTTAGTCTTTCCGTATGCAAATTGTAAGGAAATGAAAAGATGGTCAAAAGCTGGGCAGGTTCGGCCTTTAATCAGGTGCCACATTCGGCAAATGAGATCCACGGCGATAAGGTTGCCAAGGACTTCGGCTTTAAAGGTGGCCTGGTGCCAGGTGTAACAGTATCAGCTTATTTAATGCACCCGGCGGTTGAAGCGTGGGGTCACGATTTCCTAAGCCGCGGCCACGCTCACGTGAAGGTTGACTCGCCTCTTTACGACGGCGAGTCCTTTGAGGTCGATATCATGGAGCGTGGCGATGGAGTCATCGAATCTTTGGACTATAGAGCCAAATTGATTCGGCCTGATGGCACGGCAAGTGCCAAAGCCGAGGTGAGCCTGATTGACGAAGAACAACTGGCATCTCCTCCTGCGATAAGAGGTGACAAGTTGGCTGATCGTGATACGCCTGCTTTAGAAGCAACACCAAAAAATATGGCGGTATTAAGAGAGCAAGGCTGTCATGCCGTCAAATTCCATTGGCGTAATG
This sequence comes from Pseudomonadales bacterium, assembly GCA_964228885.1. Classification (GTDB taxonomy): domain Bacteria; phylum Pseudomonadota; class Gammaproteobacteria; order Pseudomonadales; family Azotimanducaceae; genus UBA4582. Next base: position 1,496 of record CAXRCG010000144.1, read on the forward strand.
ATCACGAAATGAATACCTACCTGCGACAGTCAAACAAAATGCCGCAGCTCTTAAGGCTTGGAAACGAAGGTGCCGGTTTTGCCAATATGTCATTTGTGCTTGGGTGTTCGAACTGGATCTTAGCTAGGGTCGCCCATATGAATCCCTGGGTGCATTTGGAGACAACCTCGCAGAATTTCGCCGCTATCCCGTTCGACACCGAGCTAATTGCAGAAATGGAAGTATTAGATTTTTACAATAAGAAAGGCCATGAGTTTGTTGATGTCAGGGTGAATTTGTTCAACGCTGACGTCGGAACCTGCTATAGCGCCATCGATCTGAGAGCGATTTACCGACTCAGGGGAATGTAACGGAGACAAGAGTAATGGTAAGCACTGATCTGAAAGTTGGGCTGCTAGGCGGAGGCAGTTGGGGAACAACTGTCGCGTCGCTGACTGCGCGAAATGCCGATATTACGCTATGGGCTAGAGACGAGGTGACAGTCAACGAGATAAACCAGAAACACACTAACAAAAAGTATTTGCCTGGTGCAAGGCTATCTCCGAGTTTAGTCGCTACAAACAATATTGAAGAAGCGGTGGCTCCGATGGACGTCATTGTTATGGGTATCCCCTCGCATCAGTTCAGAAGCGTACTTGAGTCGGTGAAAGCGCATATTCGCCCTTGGGTGCCGGTAATTAGTCTTACTAAGGGGCTTGAACTTGATACGCGGCAGCGCATGACTGAAATAATTAATGAAGTGTTGCCGGGCCACCCGATTGGCGTGTTAACGGGACCAAACCTGGCGCGAGAAATCATGTCGGGCTATGCTGCCGCGAGTGTGCTAGCCATGACAGATCAGGTCATCGTCAAAGAGGTACAGAAGATTTTTCATTGCGGCCTGTTTCGAGTTTATACCAACCACGATGTCATCGGGTGCGAACTGGGTGGCGTGCTGAAGAATATTATCGCTATTGCTGCTGGTATGGGTGACGGTCAGGGTGCAGGCGAAAATACAAGGTCTGCTGTTATTACCCGGGGGCTTGCTGAAATCATGCGCCTTGGTGTGGCACTCGGAGGCTCTGAGGCAACTTTCTCTGGGCTGGCGGGTATGGGCGATCTTGTCGCGACTTGTACAAGTCCCCAGAGCCGAAATAGAAATGTCGGCTATGAACTGGGAAAAGGTAGAAGCATTGATGAAATCATCAATGAAATGTACATGGTCGCTGAGGGTGTCAAAAGTGCACCTGCAGTCATCGCTCTCGCCAAGCAATACGAGATACAAATGCCGATCGTAGAAGAAGTGTATAATGTAACTCGTGGCAAAAGCAGCGCGCGAAATGCTTTTCGTGGGTTATTGAGGGCGGAGATCGGCGCAGAGTCAGAGCCCGGTTAGTGGCATTGCCTGTTATTATCGTCAGTCCATCGCGTCAATTTTATATTCGGTACCTCCATGAGCGAACAAAAACCTCGAAGTGTTGATACAGCGCTCAAAAGACCCTCGACAAGTCAACGAACAGTCAAAGTGATTGGGTATAGCTTGTTGGTACTTTGCCTGTCGGCCTATACCTGGAAAGAACATCTGGAAGATCGGCTTATCCCGAAACGCTGGGGCGTTGTAGAAGCCGGCAGCATTTATCGCAGCGGTCAGTTACACCCTGCTTTGATTGAGCGGGTGCTGGTTGAACATGATATCGGCGTTATCGTTGATTTGAATGGTAAGCGAGTAGGAAAAGTCGAGCACGAGACGGAAGACGAAGTAGCCATGAATTTGGGTATCGACAAAAAGCGTTATCCACTCAATGGGAATGGCACCGGAGACATCGAGCAGTATGCTCAGGCCATTGCCGCGATAGACAAAGCCGTTAAGAATCAGCAGCCTGTGCTGGTTCATTGTTCAGCGGGTAGCCAAAGAACCGGCGGTGTTATCGCCATGTATCGTTTACTGGTCCAAAAGCAATCTGTATTGCCGATACTTGAAGAAATGGAATATTACGACTGGGATCCGAAAGATGATCGGGTATTAAGTATGTATCTAGATAAAAATGTCGACATCTTGGCTGAGAGGTTAGTCAGTCTGTCGGTGATTGAAGCAGTTCCCAGCGATATACCTTCCTTTGTTGCAGACTTAGAAGCACGAGGTCCAGATTCTGCAACGCGCTGATCATGAATCCGTTAATTAATGCGTGTGACTTCGCACTCAGGTTTTGCATAGGCTCAGCTTTACTGCTCTGCCTGCTGACTTATGTGCTATTTGAGCATGCCCAGCACTACGAAAGTGTTTCAGGTGAACTTCTCGTTAATCCAACGTTTGAAGACGGGCTGTTGGGTTGGCGATCAACGAAATTTGTTAATCGCGATCAGCTTGACACGATTGATCTCAGCAATTGGCAAAATGGCCCGTAGCGCAATTGCTGCGTAGTCATCCCGGTGTTTACCGGGAGATAATCTTTCGTTCAGTTTTTTCCATTCCTCATAGTAGTCGTATTTAGTTTGAAAGAAGTGTCTGTCGACAAATACCCGCATCTTTGCCCGTCGTGTTGAAGAGGCAAGATTGAATCCTACGTGTAGTACCCCTAGAAACAGAAAAAACGGTTGCGCAATCAGGCTGATTTCACCGTTTACCAACTCGACGAAATAGCTCATAGAGGCCACAGCTAGCAGAATCCCGCCAGCGAAAATAAAGCTTGAGGTGGTAAATGCGAATGGTCGAGATAACTCGACCTTTTTTCGCAGGGTATCCGTTGGCACTACGAGGAGTGGTGCTAAACACAGAATAAGACCGAGCGTTGTATGACCCAGCGCCCGAGCCTGAAGCAACTCGGGCGTAGCGTAACCAGAAATCAGAACGTAGGAGTAAAGGTATAGGTTATACAAAAAAATGTGCCAATAGAAAGAGCAACAACTTTTGCCAACCCGTGTGTGTTCCTGACTAATTGTTCAGCGATGAGGAGCGTACCAACGCAGCAGAACAAGTAAAAGTAGAATTGCAACTGGGTAGGGTTTTCAGAAGCTTTTGCAGATATTAAAGCGCCGAATACCGCTAAAAGCGGTATTGCCCAGAAAAGGTGTGTTTGTATGCCAAGTTTTGTTGCTCCCATATTGCTTCTGAACTTTAACAAAAATCAGCTTGACCAAACGGCGGCGTGCAAAAAGTCCATTAAGTAGGTTTGCCATGAAGCAACACTTCAGATTGCCGAAAAGAGAAACCCGGGAAGGAATAGATAGCCATTTCGACGCAGGACAAGTGAATACTCAATTGCGACAACCATAAAGAGTATTGCGCCGGAAGCTGCGCTGATGTCGATTATGCTTGTCATAGATGTCTCTTGAGTCGGTCTTTGAATCGAAAGCACGATAGCGGTAGGCACGTTTAACCGCTCGCTGATCCTTAGTAAAAAAGTCGCTGAGCCGCTTGGTGGAGTAGGTTGCTTTCCTCAGCCTATTGGCACTCGCGACAATTTATCTCGGAGGGGATTTTTGAACTAAAATGTCGCAATATGCAATAAATATTTTATTAGTAATTACTTACATAATAATTATTGATAAAATTAGCCGATATGTGTTTAATCGCAAATTGCGACATTGGGGGTAGGGCATGAATTTCCCTTACGAGATTTTTTACAGTGGAGAAGATCCGGTTAGTGAACTCGAGGTTTGGGATACTCATGCAGTTCATCAACTGTTGAGCATCAAAAGCGAGAAAAAATCTCTCAGGAGTACTGAAAGATTGCTATCGAGTAGTGGACTGCTGCCTGAAGTCGCTCAATTGGACGAATTGCTCGATGAGCATCAGAAACCACCTCGTTGGCGGGTGATTTCGAGTTTAGCGTCTGTCGCAAAAAGAAAGAGAAATCTGTCACTTATTGTCCAGGCTCATCAACATGATCAGATGGGCGTGGTGCTCTTCGCAAACGACGGGCGGGCTGGACGTAGATGGTTGTTTTTGAGCGAGTTTCCAAAGAGCCACGATTTGGAAGCAGCGCTCATCGTGTTATCCGGCGGAAGAGACGCGATATTTTGGCCACATGGCAAGATTACAGCGGTATTTCGTAAGTTAGCGCATGAGAAAAAATCTCACGAATTAGTTTGTGAGACAGGAAACAGGCTGGTGCTAGGCGTCAGTGCTTACCAACCAGTCATTGTCGATGACCGTCACGGAAAACAAGCAATGACGACTATTTCAAACGAGGGAAGAGCATTGAGTGAATCAAATGAGGGGCTTTCGCATCTGGATAGATTGGAAGCGGAAAGTATCCATATTATGCGCGAAGTCATGGCGCAGGCCGAAAATCCGGTGATGCTCTATTCTGTCGGTAAAGACTCTTCAGTGATGCTCCACCTGGCTAAGAAAGCCTTTTACCCAAGTCCTCCCCCTTTTCCGTTGATGCATGTCGATACCCGGTGGAAGTTTCAGGAAATGTACCAGTTCCGCGATCAGGCTGTCGCAGAATGTGGTATGGATCTGATCGTTCATATTAACCCCGA
>CAXRCG010000145.1:0-3084 GCA_964228885.1 Pseudomonadales bacterium
GATGGGCTATCCATGTTGGCAGTTATAGAGAATGCCACCAATGATGTCACAGACATGTTGCATCGCATGCGAGAGTTGGCTGTTCAAGCCGTCAATGACACCAATAGCTTGGAAGATCGGATTTTTTTGCAGAAGGAAGTCAAGGCGCTTATCGATGAGATTGATCGCGTCGCCACGCAAACTCGATATAACAATCTATTGGTCCTAAATGGATCTTTTCAAAGCAAATCCATTCACGTTGGGACAGAGTCTGGGCAACACATAAATTTCTCGGTGGCTAGCATATTGGCTAACTCGCTTGGTTCTGCCAGCAACGGAATCGGCGATGTGATAATGAACACTAATCCGCATAATGGTGGGCACCCACCGTATACTATCTCTGAGGATGGGGCAGAAGGCAGCCTGAGTCTTGTGGTAGATGAGGGCGATCAGATTATCATAACGACACAAGCAAGCGGGGATATCTCTGCGGTTGTGGGAAGTATTTATCTTGGTGAGTTCGGCGATGAAATGACAGTAAGTGATCTGCAGGGTAACCCACTAGATACCTCAGGCTTTTCGATGACGGGGGTGTTTCATGCCAGTAAAGTTTCAGAGATCAATCTAGAAACCAAAGCGAGTGAAGCCCTTGCCACGATTAGTGGCGCAATAGAGCAAGTAGCTGGACAAAGAGCAAATTATGGCGCTCTCCAAAACCGCCTTGAGTATACGGTTTCAAATCTCATGAATGTCGCAGAGTTCACAACAGCGGCACGATCAAGAGTTGAAGATGCAGACTTTGCGGCAGAGAGTGCAAGATTAGCCAAGGCCCAGGTGTTGCAACAGACAGGTACCGCGATGCTGGCCCAAGCGAATGCTCAGCCTCAGTTGGCGCTTTTGCTGATAAGATAGTCATCACCACTCAGTGCAGCCATCGCCATCATGATGACTGCACGATAACGTTTGGTATACCTAGTTTTGGCAATCCTTCATACCTTGCTACACTGCGGGTATAGCAGTTTTAAGCGTGGGTTACCAAGATGAAAACTAAGCCGCAAATCATAATAAGCATCGGCTTCATTCAGTCGCTCGAACAGAGCGTTAAGATCTTTTATCTAACGGTTTCCCGATATCTGAGCTAGTTACTAACAACCAGGCCATAGGGTTTCCTAGGTATTATCTACTAAATTTTCAGTGGTTGACGGTGGTTCCGTTTTCGGCTTTAGGTCAGCCTTTAGTGACGGTGGTAACGAAAGCAGGGGGGACCTCCCGTGCCCGCAAATCCCTCAACGACTTAAATATCGCAACTAGCCTTAGCGTCTAGGAAGGCGCAACATGCGCTGCGTAAATCGAGGTGCTCAATCCTTTCGATTGTGGCGTGGGCGAATGCGCAGTTAATATTTCAGCGCGGTGTAAGCTTGCACCTTAAGCGCTTATGACAGTTACATGAGACCATTGTGTTAATACGCAATCCCCCCTCTAGGCCTAATGATAACTTTTGTGCGTAATTTCCAAATCAGCAGGAGCGACATTTTATGCAGGCTGATTGATCGGTCAGGTTTGTGTTTAAGCGGTTAAAAAATAGCCAGTATAGTGAGGTGAGGCTGGACAATCAGTCGATTTGGTAAGTCGGGTGATGAAGGGGTATAGTCGGCGTCTTTTGAAGATGAGTATCGGGCGTTATTACCGTTGTGTGCTAAAACTCAATCAACAGGATGATTTATTTGTTATGGACAGTAAACGACCACGTTATTGTGACGAGTTGTCAATTTCAGTAGGTATTTGGTTTTTAGCGTTTATGGTGTTCGTTTTGTTAATGCCAATGGGCGCGCAAGCAGATTCGGGTCCGGGCGGCTTATCTCTTGACGATGCTGTCGATAAAGCGCTTGGTTATCATCCGCTACTGAAGGCGAAAGAAAGTGAGGTAAGTGCCGCTGAGAGCGACTTAGCTGCGGCAAAATGGGGTGCATACCCGCAGATGTCGCTATCCACCCAGACTGTCTTCAATGATGAAAACACGAGAGTTTTCAACGTTTCGCAACCGATATGGGCGGGTGGACAAATATCGGGAAATATTGATCTCGCCTCTGCTGTCTTCAGTGAAACGGAGGCCGGTTTAAGTGTTGAGATTAAGTCCATCGTTCTGTCAACGTCACAAGCTTTTTTTGAGGTGCTCTTGTCAGGAGAGAAACTGAAAATTGCAGAAAACAACATGCAAGAGCATTCAAAACTCGTGAAAATTATACAGCGTCGTTTCCGCGCTAAGACCAGCCCCGAAGTTGATGTGATGCTTGCTTCAGCCAGGCTCGCGCAAGCCGAGGCCCAGGTTGCTCAGATGGAGGTGGCTCAGGAAATAGCTTGGACCCAGTTAAGTCAACTTATAGGATTCCGGCCCCGTTCGCTTGTTTATCCTCAGGCAGAAGCGGCCTTGTCTGTTCTTGGCGACTTTGCATTGAAAGATTTGAAGGCTATGGCTCTGGACTATTCGCCGGATATAAAAGCGCTTTCGGCGAATGTGGAAAAGAGTCGGGCAAGCGTTAGAGTTGCTAAATCGATAGCGTTACCAAAGATAAACCTTGGTTACGAGAAGCGTTATGGCAACCTGCGGTTCGGCCAAGAACAAGAGCAATTGTTTTTAGGCATTGACTTCCAGCCGGGGGCTGGACTATCTTCGAGAAGGCAGCTTTCGGCAGCAAAATTGCGAGTTGATTCATCTCGTAGCAACCTTCAAGCACTATCGCTCGAAACCAACCAAACCGTCGAAATACTTTACCAGCAGCATTTTTCATCAAAGTCTCAGATAGAAACCACACGTGTCCTAGTTGAGGCAATGAGTGAGGTCGTTGCTTCTTATCTTAGGCAATACACAGTGGGTAGAAAAACGTGGTTAGACGTTTTGAATTCGCAACGTGAGTTGTTTCAGGCAAAAAATTCCCTAGTCGATTTTCGTTCACAAAACCTAAACACGGGTTATAAATTATTGGCAGAGTCAGGAATATTACAATCAAATTATCTTGTAAAAGGTTCGAGTGGAGATCGAAAATCAAATGACTGAGTCAGCTGATCAGTATTCCGAGCTATCTAACAATCAGGAAATAGCATCTC
>CAXRCG010000146.1:0-5513 GCA_964228885.1 Pseudomonadales bacterium
AGGAAACTTCTGGGCAATTCGAGAGGTAGGCACTAAATCTCAATATCGAGGTAGCGCCTTTGAATTTTCCGATCGGGCGCTCGGCGATATCAAAATACCCTTGCCAAAATGCAGTGATATGGTCAAAGAAAAAACTATCTCTCTGAAAAGCCTGATGCCAAAAATAGAGGGAAAAACATACCACCTTGAGTCTTCAGCAGGCCGACACAAAATCTATAAAGCCCTCGCACCTGTGGGTAAACCCGCGCCAATCCAGACCATAGAACTGTCTATGGCGATTAACAATGTTTCAATTAGGTAGCCATACTGCTAACAGAACAACCCGGCGGTGAAGACTATCTTGATAAATCCTCTGTTTACCTTAAACATTGGTTACTCATTGAATATATCCCTATCATTAAATAATTCAGGTTTGTCTGGTTGTCATTAGTCCGTGTTTGGAATGAAATGTGAGGAAACTGCTCATGACCTATTTATATATTCAGGTGCTTGAGAACAAATTTATCATCCAAGTACTTGATAATAATGAATCGCGTGAAATATTTCTGCCTGAGAAAAACTTCACCACAAAGCGACTGTTAGTCGGCGATTTTAGCGCGGCTCAAGACTGCCTTTCAAAAGCGATGAAACGCCTAGCGCCTAAAAAGCTATTTACACGAAAAACAGCAGCGGTCGTTATGCACCCCATGGAAATGTATGAAGGTGGACTGTCTGAAGTTGAAGAAAGAATTCTAAAAGAATTAGCCTATGGCTCAGGTGCAACTAAAGTTGTCCTACATAATGGCGATACATTAAGTGCAAAAGAAGCAATTGATAAAATCAGCATGTTGTAACGAATTACTGCACAACCGCCCTTCCGACGCTCGGTCGACGAAACATCCAACGATTTACCGTCACCCTGCTAGCGGTATATTTGCTCATTTATTGAAGGAGACAAAGAATGAATCATATTACGGCTTGGAAGCCTCTCATCATCACGGGCGCGGTGCTGGCAATCAATGGCTTAATATTCTTACTGATTGGCCTGGCTACGCTTACTGATACTTTTCTAGGTCCAACAGCAGGATGTATTGGTGCCGGGGTTGCATTGCTCATTGTAGGCATAATTCATCGCAAGAAAGCCTTAGATAGTAAGGAATAAATCAGTTCTGTATGCTTAAATGTCGTTAAACTTTATTACTGAAGAATCTATGTCACATCGACAACCCTGTAGAATCTGACAGGCCAACTGGCGTAATAGAAGTTCAACACGAGTCAAATAATGGCATACGATTTAACATTGCTGGTGCAACTAGGCGCCGTTCTCCTTGTTTGGATGACCGGCACCGCCTATTCTTGCGCCTATCTGGCGAAAGGTACTAGCCAAAGCAGGATGGGCTGCGCGCAGGTGGGTGCTTTACTGTCACTCATTCCACCGTTAAACCTCCTCTATCTAGCATTGCTAGTGTATCGACGAAGTACCAATAAAAAAGCCACCACGGAGATTGATTAGAACCGTGAGCGTTAAGATATTTCAACAAAACTTTGTCACTTCATATAAAGCCGATCACGTGTGCTTTATACGCGGACGTCACGGTTTTTTGATTGACCTCTGTTGGCGTGATGATGTCGCATTGCGCAGGCAAACAGATTGAATATCTCGTTAAAAAAAACAGCGCTATTCGGCGTGTTTGTCGGATCAATCATGTCAATCGCAGTCACTGTTTACGTCACACTTTGGGAGTGGATTGAAAACCCGGGGGGAATCTTTCATGATTCAAATGACACTCACTGGCGCTTTGTTTTTGACACTGCAGTGAGTTGGCTATGGCCTACTTTTTTAACCTGGATGTTTGTCGGTATATTTGTTCATCTTCTATACGCGTTTGTGCGTCGAAAAAGTGGTTCAGAATTAGAAGAATCTAATCGTTAGCCAGCGGCATAACACGCTGTTAAAGCCAGGCGTCACATCACTAAGCGTACGAAAAAGACATCGTCACACATTAAGTAATTTTTGAGTCCTAAGAAGATATTAAATACGGCTCAGAGAACTGTTTACAGAATCATCAGATAACAGCATCTCTACATATCTTTGAAGATTCACGAACAGGAACAAATTCATGATGACTTTCAATTTGGTTCTCAATTTCTGCGGTGAGTTTTGCCCTTGAATTACCAAAGGGATCGAGACTGCCCACAAAAAACAAATATTTCAAGAACCACTTAGGCGCAACTCCTCTGCCAGTAACGTTTAGGTTGATACCGATTTTAGCCGTGACGGTAAGACTGATACTGCATAATTATTAAAACGCACACGTATGCTAAGTGACGGTTATTCGTCAGGTTATCTGGCGAATCGTGGCAATTGATCTCCCAAGTAAAGAAAAAAGTGTATGCCTGCTTAGCGAAACATGAAGACACATAAAACACGGTTCAACATTTATTGTATTATCGTGGTATGAGACAGTGCACAGCAAAAATTCGACGCTTTCTGCTAGGTGCTCTGTAAAACACTATTATTACCCAAGGGATTAGATATGACGCGCGTTAAACTTGATAAAACAGGCAACGTTTTTACTCTGACAATGGACGCTGGCGAAAATCGATGGAATACCGCGCTCGTTGACGAACTCATGGGCGCATTGGATGAGGTTGAAGGTTGTAGTGGTGCAGCAGCGCTAGTGACTACTGGCGCGAGTGAGAAATTTTACTCTAATGGTCTTGATCTCGACTGGCGTAATTCACCCGCTGATCACCCCGAGGCCGGCGATCCAAATTCTTTTCTCTTCATGGAGTTCATGGCGCGAATGATCACACTGCCTGTGCCAACAATTGCCGCGGTCAATGGTCACGCATTTGGTGCCGGCTTTATGTTTGCCCTGTGTCACGATTACCGAATTATGCGTGAAGATCGCGGTTATATGTGTGCAAATGAAATTCAGTTGGGCATGATTATCCCGGCGGCAGAGCTTTCGTTGTTTCGTCACAAACTACCGGCTAATGTATTTTACGAATCGGTGCAGTTGGCACGTCGATGGGGTGGTCCTCATGCGCTCGAAGCCGGCGTTGTTAACGACGTTGCAACCATGGAAGAATTGCTGCAAAAAGCACAAGCAAAGGGTGAGGAGCTTGCTCCACTTGCAGTAAATCGTAAGCAATTTGGCATTCAAAAAGAGAATATCTTTGGTGAAAACTCCATTCTAAATGATACCCATGGTGCTGCTTTTCACTTACGCACCAAGGCACGCTACCCGAAATAAGTGCGCCTGATTCAGCGAAGCGAGGTACCGCATGACTGATACGGGATTTGATTCAATGCATTGTGCCAATAGCGCAGTCGTACGCCTGCAATTTTGGCTTTAAACTGGCGCAACGACAAGTAGCTAAATCCAGCACGTGAGCTCCTTGGCTGACTGGTTGAAATCTGCCCACTAAATCTCCAAGATGGCCTCGCTCATCCTTCGGACCAATATCATGAAAAACCGCCAAATCAGTTATCATGTCTTCGCTCTTGTGATCTCTTTTTTACTCTCTGGATGCGCAACCCAGCAGAAAATTCACAACAACGCCCGGTCGGATGCAAATTTAACAAGACAAGCGGCATTTGCTGTCTCGGACAAATACGCTGCGCGTGTTGCAGAAGAGATTCTACTGGCAGGCGGTAATGCTGTAGATGCGGCCGTGGCGACGGGTTTCACACTTGCAGTCACATATATCGACGCGGGTAATATTGGTGGTGGCGGCTTTATGTTGATCCACATGGATGGCAACGCTTACTTTCTCGATTACAGAGAAACAGCCCCGATGAAGGCTCACAGGGATATGTTTCTTGATGAGAACGGCGACGTCGCCAAAAACTCTACCTTGATTGGTCCTCGCGCCGCCGGCGTGCCTGGCACCGTTGCGGGATTTTGGGCAGCACATCAAAAGTTTGGCAAGTTGTCTTGGAAACAAGTGCTTGCTCCTGCAATCAAGCTGGCGCGGGATGGCTTTATACCAGCAAACAAGCTAGCGCGTGAAGTTCAATCTCATTTTGACTGGTTCGGCACCAGTACCAATTTCAAAGAACATTTTAGCAAGTTGAAAGCAGGTGAACGATTCAAACAACCCGCACTGGCGGCGACACTGGCAAGAATTGCCAAAAATGGACACGCCGAATTCTATACCGGCGAGACGTCAAAACTGATTGTCAATCAGATGAAACGAGATGGCGGTCTTATTGGCGCTCAGGACCTTGCCACATACAAAGCAATATGGCGTGAGCCTTTAAAAGCAAACTGGCGCGAATATCAAATTCTTTCTGCGCCCCCGCCCAGTTCTGGCGGATTTGGGGTTATCCAGCTACTTAAGATGAAGGATGACCTCGCGCAAGCATTCGAAAATGTAAAACACAATACACCACAGTATGTTCATCTTGTTGCAGAGATGGAAAAAAGAGTCTTTGCCGATAGGGCTGAATATCTTGGCGACCCGGCTTTCGTCGACATCGATATGTCGGCACTGATCAGCGATGCTTACATTGCAAGACGGGCGAGCGAAGTTAATCCAGACGCAATTTCCGAGATGGAGGAAGTGACACCTGGCCTAGAGTCACCGAATACGACCCACTATTCGATACTCGATGGTGACGGCAATGCCGTCTCGAATACCTACACAATCAACTGGGCTTTCGGTTCTGGCGTCGTCGTTTCCGGTGGCGGTTTCTTGCTAAACAACGAGATGGACGACTTCAGTGCAAAACCCGGCATTCCAAATATCTTTGGTGTTGTTGGCAACACAGCGAATGAGGTTCAACCGGGGAAACGCATGTTGTCTTCCATGTCTCCAACACTTTTGATCAAAGACAATGAGCCTCATATGGTCATAGGTACGCCGGGCGGGTCTACTATTTTCACATCGGTGTTTCAAATCATCACTAATATTATTGATTTCAATATGAGTCCGATGGATGCCGCCGGCGCAACACGTTTTCATCATCAGCTGTTGCCGCCAGATTTAATCACGCAAAGTCCCATGCGGCCGCTTTCTGACGAAACAATACGGGGGCTCGGCGAGAAAGGCTATCGAGTTGAACCACATGGTTGGGCATTCGGTGATATTCAAGTGATATGGCGGGAAGGTACTAAACTGATACCCGCCTCTGATTCGCGGAATCGGGGGGTGTCAAAAGTCATAGCTTTGCCATAGCTACCTCTTTTGTCATCTGGATAGCGCATCAGTGAGATAAAGAATGCTGAACCTAATGATTAAATGCGACCCCTAATCGCTACTTTCCGAGTTTGGAAAACATCGTAAACACGAATAACAGCACAAAAACAACGAGCGCAAACAGATAGGGATACTCAGGCTGAACCGTATACAAACTCGAGCCAATCAAGGGCCCGATCGTAAACCCCATTGGGCCGGCAGACCCGGCTACACCTGCAACCGCACCCTGCTCCTCAGGGCCCACAGCAAGTGATGCACCAGCCATATAAGCAGGTCCGGCAAGTCCCATACCCAATCCCATCAGCACCATTGAGCCGAGTAGGAAA
>CAXRCG010000147.1:0-4886 GCA_964228885.1 Pseudomonadales bacterium
CCTGTCATGCACTTGGCCCGGACCCGAGTCCCCGCCATTTCCTCCGCAAAATCGACTCGGAGCGGGAATTGCGAGTCCACCAGGGGGTCGGGTGGGCCATTGACCTGCCAGACCCGCGGTTGAAGGGTCCAGCCGTCACTGCAATCGCCGTTGCAGGATGCCAGTTCTTGAAGGTCTGCCCCGTCAGAAATCTCGATGACGTGGCTCCGCTGCTTCAGCATGCACTCTTCAGGCGAGGCAAACTGCAGCGCGGCCGATACCTGAAACACCTTTGCGCTTTTTGGCGTAGCAAAAACTGAATAGTCTCCACCGGGGCTGGCTGAATCATATTCACCATTCCCGAACCGATCATAGACTTTAACGTTCCGGTAATGCATGACCCCGCTTTTGAACTCGCTGAAGCCAAGATTGAAAGCCAGCTCATGCGGATAGTCATAGCCAAACAAGATGCCGAAGGGGCGCTCAAAAGCAGGCTTGGTCTGCAGCCAGTTTTGTTTAGCTTCAAGAAACCGGGATTCAACGACGTCTGCTGGCAGCAGTCCTAGCTGGCGTCTGGCCTCGTGGTCTCGGGCCCGCATTTCCGCTGCCGAGAGCGTTGCTTCGTCGATTGTTTCTTTCAACCAATCGGCGGGTAGTGCCTCAAGCGCCATGCGAATCCATGCTCTTTGTGCCGCAGGATTCTTTACAAGGCCGTCTTCAGGATCAAAGGTGTTGTTCAGAATGCTGATCGCCTTACCCGCCGGAACCGCGCCGGCATTGGGCTTACCCTCCGGGATCCTGGCTTCACTTTGGGCAGCGCGAAGCAGCCAGAGATAACCTTCGATCGGCTGAGCGGGCACGCCTTCCCGGCCCTTGAGAAAAATATCGCCAAGTAAAAGTGCCGCCGTATCCACCTGCCATGCACTGGCTTTCGGACTAAAGAAGAGATTTTTTAACTCAACAATGGCTGTCTCAAACTGCCCGGTCCTGTATGCCTTGACCGCTTTGTTGTAGGTCACAGTGTCCTGGGCGTCAGCAGCAAAACCGAAAAGAGCGATACAAAAGCTGAGAATCACAGCCCCTCGATGAACCTTCGCGCTCGCGCGATTGCGTTTCTTGTTCAAATCAAAGCTCCTGACTATGCAGACACTGCCATCACGGGAGTAAGAACAATATCAGTACCTCCACCCCGATGAGCCCAGCATAGAGCGCGATCAAGGGCTTAATCTGGGCACCCGGGCTCCAGTCGGGCACTATCGAAGCCAAAATAGCGGCTGATACGGTAACGGCGCCCGCGCCCATGAACATCGTTAATGGCCCGAACGGAATCGCAGCGCAAAGGATCAGGAGAAACCAAAGCGCAACAAATCGCTTGATCCAACCCGCAACCTCACCTTTCTGCAGTGCTCTTTGCTTCATGGGTCAGACCTGCCCTGCATTGGTAATCGTCATCACGAACAACCCGGCAATCAGCGCGAGACTCAGATAGAGGATAAGAAGCGTTTTGAGCTGCTTGCGCGGTTTCCACATATGGAAAAGCGAGGCGCAGATAATCGCCGCCAGCGTTACCGACCCACTGCCGAACATCATGCCAACCACACTGAGGGGAATGCCTGCCGCAAGAATCATCAGAAACCATAGTGCGAAGAATCGCTCGAGCCAGGCTGTAACCACTTGCTTGTCCATCGGACTTACATTCCCTTCTTGTCGGGGGTTCAGAATGATCTTGCGTCGAAAGTGTCGACAAATCCAATCAATTTGCGTGCCCCTCTTGTTACCACCGCCGGCAAATCAAAACCCAAGACCTCTAAGAATGAGAGGAAACATGATCAGCACGCCGACAAGTCCTCCACCGACCCACCAAACCATATTTCGCGGGCTTTCGTACTTGCGGGCCAGCAGACTGCCAAGACCAGCACCCAAGAGCGCGCAGATAACAAACAAAATGATGTAGACAAGCAGGACGGTGTTAGCATTCATCCAGATACATCCTTCTTTCAGCCACTCAGGTACGATAGAAGAACCTGGCGGTCAATGGGCTTATCCATAAAGCCATCACCGCCACTTTCGGCTGCTTGCTTCCTGTGAAGCTCGTCAACAAAAGCCGTCACAAAAATGATCTTGGGCTGATGAATGCCGGTCGTTTTACGAATTTTCCGCGTTGCCGCGAGGCCATCCATAACTGGCATTTGAATGTCCATTAACACAAAGTCGTAATTTTTTTCTTTGACAATGTGCGAAGCTTGTTCACCGTCAGTTACATGGTCTGGTTCGCTGCCCAGCTGTTTGAGAGTCATTTTCAAGATCTCTGCATTGACCGGCTCATCCTCCGCGATCAGTATTTTTAGATCTTTCAAACTTATCTTTCCTATTTGCGACGGGCTCGACTGTGCCACCGAAACAGGTGTGACGGGTATCTCGAGCCTCATTTCCGTCCCGACCCCTATCTCGCTCTCAGCCGACAGGGTGCCAGCAAGATTCTTAGCAAGTCTCTTGCTAATACTTAATCCCAAACCGATACCAGAAAATTCGGTTGTATTTGCGGGTTTTAGTTGTTGGAACGGCTCAAATATCTTTTCCAAGGCGTCATGGGGAATGCCTGGCCCCTGGTCTTTTACTGCAATCGCTAGAAGCGAATCACTGGCGCGCACCGTCAAAACGCATGTCAACTCAATAGCGCCGTTTTCAGAGTATTTCAGTGAATTGTTCAACAAGTTGACGATGATCTGTTTGATTATGGTGGCATCACTCAGCACCCGTCTGGGCACATCTTTGTCGATGACAACATTGATCGGGATCTCTTTGTCTGGGTAACAGGCCAGCGCAAGCTCGCGGCAATCGGTCAGCAGTGAGCTCAACTCAACAGTTTCGGCGATAGCTCTCACCTTGCCCTGCTCGAGGGATGAGAAGCTCAATATGGCCTCGATCAATCTCAGCAGGTAAACGCTTGAGGAGCGCGACATTTTCACGAGCCTTGCCTGAGCTGAATTAAGCCCTCCCTCTACTAGAATATCGTTCACGCCAATGATGTGATTGAGGGGTGATCTCAGTTCATGACTCATACTGGACAGGAAGTTGCCTTTCGCCTTATCCGCTGCCTCGGCGTCATCTCTGGCTTTTCTGAGCTCATCAGCCTGAGCTTCGAGTGCAAGTGATCTTTGTTCCAATGCCATCGTTCTTTCAGCGACTTTATGCTCCAGATCGCTGAGCAATGAAATCAGGTGATCAGCAAGGAGATGTACTTCGATGGGAAATCGGCTGCGCGAGCCGATGACAGTTTTAGCCTGCTCTGCAGTCTCAATGACTGAGAGCTTATTGATGGGCCCTGCCACATGGCGAACTACCCATAGGAAAGCAATCGTCAGCGAGGTCATATAAATGATGAGGACAAGGATGAATATAAACTGCCGGTACTCTTTTGACGCGTCGGTATTGGCATTAGCCCGTGCCAAATACTGCTCCGCGGTTGAAGTGGATGTCTCCAAAGCTTTGATAACCTCGTTAACTTGATCGTCATAAGCCAACAAAACGCCCTCAGCTTTCAGTTGCGAATCTACGACATCTGACAACTCAATGAGTTTTGCACGCAACGGGGAAAGGTCGATAAAGCGAGACCGGGGGTCGAACCTTTGCTGGTAACTCGTAAGTGTTTCATCAAGCCTCGCGTATTGCTGACCAAAAGATTCTCTTAAATAGACTACATCACTGGCGACTAATAGATCCGAGGTGGTGAGCAAATTGTCTAACTGCACGCCCAGCCCGCTGTGCCCTGCCACGGCCAGGGAGGCGAGATTTAACCTGGCCAACTCTAATTCATGACTTTCGGAGGCTTTTCTGTTAACCGCTGCCAAGACAAAGGCGCCAGAGATTGCGACTAACAATAAAACGAGGAGATATCTTTTGATAGGCAACGGTCTTTAACCCCGGAGTTAGTCTCAGCCCAGTCTGTTAGTGCAAGTCTTCACAGTTCTGAAATCTCCCGTCCCCAGATACCCTGGGTGACAAGCAGTGCTTTAAGCGCCGACTCAACCAGATTAATCTCTAGCGCTGTTAGTTTGTTCTCATCGGAAAGTAATTTCTCGAGTGAATCTGCTGTTTGGCCAGAAACAAGTGCATTGTAACGTTCTAATTGCACTGGATTCATAGGCGTACCGCGTTTCCGCTGATACTCGAAACCTTTGATACTCAAATCCGGGTGGATGGACCAGATGATTTCATCAAGCCCGTAAATGCCTTTTTCTGTTCTAGCGTGGACAAAACCCTCCACACTATCTGACCCAAAGACCACATACAGGTTATGCCTGCCTTCCTCGTTGAAGGTCTTTTTTGTCAGTTTCTGCTGCACGCTGATTCTCAACGTCTCGCTGATTGTACCGTCCAGGGTTTTGTAAGAGGTGAAATCCGGGAAAAATTGCTGAATGGTCTCCACGGGTTCGCGAATCGCACAATAGGCAATGGCGCTAGCTTGTAACGGCAGCAAAATCGTAAGCGAGAACAATGCAAAGCCTCGAAGCGTTTTTTTGTGTTTATCCAGAATAGTAGGCATTTTCTTACTCCCACCTATACTTTAGTTGGAACTCAAGGAAATCCTGGTCGTCATCGCTCGCAAACGACCGAAACTGCCTCGAATATTGCAGACCCCAGGTAAATCCCTCGACATAACCAAAGCGCCAACCCAGGGTCAGTTTGATATCACGATGCCATTTGCGCTCCCGTTCCTCGTTAAAGGCCTTGATTTGCACGTAACCAATACGTGATTCGTCGACATTTGACCAGTTAAGCTCGGCCAGTCCATTCCAGGCATCATTGCTGCCCGTTTCACCGGCAGATAGTTGACCTAGGAGTCCGAACCTTCCCAGATAAGCTGAACCATCCAGGGCAATGCGTTTGCGGGGTGAGAGATTGCC
>CAXRCG010000148.1:0-9815 GCA_964228885.1 Pseudomonadales bacterium
CACACTTGCACAAAATCTAATCTGGCATCTTCAATTAATCGCGCCTAAGTTGAAGAACAACACAATATCCCTCAAACTAAAATCCATTAATTCCTAAGTTAACCTTGGTAAACTCTTGGATAAGTGCAATTTTTTCCACGCCCTCAACAATTTTGATGCCGATAAACCATGAACATAAAGGGCTCGGTAGCACCGGGTTTCGAGCGGGTAAGAGACGTCTTCGCTTCTTTTTGGCTGGAGTCCGAATTGGGGGCAAGCGTTTGTGCCTACCATCGGGGCGAAAGGGTCGTTGATCTCTGGGCTGGTTACAAGGACGCCGCGCGGCAAGCCCCTTGGCAGGCCGATACACTTGTTAATGTTTACTCAACGACGAAGGGACTCGCAGCACTCGCCGTTGCTGTCCTTTATGACGAGGGTTTGATTGATTATGCCGCGCCTGTTGCTCAATACTGGCCTGAGTTTGGCTCGGCAGGAAAGTCAAAACTCACCGTTGCTGAGCTGCTTGCCCATAAGGCCGGAGTTTCTGCTGTAGATCAAACACTTGTCGTTGAGGACTTGTACAACTGGCAAAAAATGACAAACCTGATCGCCACTCAAACGCCCTTTTGGTCACCGGGAAAAGCCGCAGGTTATCATGCGGTGACTTGGGGTTACCTCACCGGAGAACTCATTAAAAGGGTCACCGGAGAAACCTTGGGCGCTTATTTCAAGCGCAAGATTGGCGACCCACTGCAGGCGGATTGTTACATTGGTTTGCCAGATGAAGAACACGGCAGGTGCGCAACCTTAAATGGACCTAACCGCGCCCGTAGAAATTTTGATTCAACATTGACACCCAAACAGAAGCAATCAACCACGCTACATCCGCCGCAAGACCTGAATAGTTCTGCACTATATAAGCAATCCATGTTAAATCCGGTCATCGCTCCCTTTAAACATGCCTGCAGCCCTGAATGGCGACGAGCCGAAATTGCGGCTTCAAACGGCCACGCATCTGCTCGAGGGCTGGCAAAGGTCTATGCGGCGCTTTCAATGCAGGGTGAACTTTCAGGCACTAGCATTCTTTCCTCGGGAGCGCTTGACGCAGCGACCTTATCGGAAGTTGAAACCTCGAGAGATCTCGTCATGAATAGCGTAATAAGGCGGTCACGGGGATTTATTCTGAACACTGACAACAACTACGGACCTAACAGAAAAGCTTTTGGGCACAATGGTACAGGCGGGTCAACGGCCTTTGCAGACCGGGAGAATGGAGTGAGCTTGGCCTATGTGATGAATCAAATGCTCTCGTATTCGTCAACCGAGCCGAGGGCAAATCGTCTAACCCATGCATTATTCCAATGCATCAAAGAGTAACCATGGGGTCAGGCAGCTTTGTCCATCTGCGCTTTCGTCTGTGGATATGGCACACTGATTCCAGCTTCATCGAGCGCAAGTTTTGCATTTTCCATCAGATCAAAATAAACCCCCCAATAATCACCCGTTGCCACCCACGAGCGAGTCGTGATGTCGACCGCACTGTCGCCCAAAGCGGATACGACAACCATTGGTGCAGGGTCTTCCAGTATCCTATCGTCAGCTTCTATCAATCCGGTGAGAATTTCCTTCGCTTTCCTCAAATCATCTTTGGGTATATACAGCTCCACGCCGAAAACAACATCCACTCTCCGTGTTTTCTGGGTTGAATAATTAGTGATTGCACCATTTGAAACAGCACCATTTGGTAAGATGACTGTTTTGTTATCGCCAGTGGTCATCACAGTATTAAAGATCGTGATTTCTCGCACCACACCTGACTGACCGCAAGCCTCAATAAAGTCTCCAACTTTATAAGGACGAAAAATTAGGATGAGTACACCGCCAGCAAAGTTCCCAAGGCTACCCTGCAAGGCAAGACCAATAGCGAGACCGGCCGCGCAGAGAATGGCTATAAAAGATGTGGTTTCAATGCCCACCATTGATGCGATGCTAATGAACAGCAATGCCTTCAAACCAATACTCGTCACTCTTTCGATAGAATTTTGAAGGGTTGCTTCCATCTGACTTCTCTTGAAAGCTTTGTTCAGACCTTCACAAACCACTTTTATGATCCAAAGCCCTATGATGAGAGTGCCGATTGGCAGCGCTAATTGCGGTGCATAGTGCACGGCCAGCTCCATCACCTGCGCCGCGTACTCATTTACTCCCTGAATATCTCCTTCCATAAAACTCCTCCTAGCAGTGCACTGTCAGTGATATGGACCTACGAACGATACCCCCAGAAAAATTTACACACCACGATTTTTGAAAGTAAATTGTAGCTTTTAACTTACATTCCTAGTTGTATTCGCACCCGCCAGCAAACTTGTTGAACCGCGATGGGCGAGGGAAAAATCACCTTAGATTGATTATTTCGGCTGTTACAGACCAGCGCTTTGTGGCAACATGCCCACCCGGTGGTCTAGGTCAATACTCAGATTTTACTGACGAATACCGGCAAGCTTTATCAGAGCAATCACCGACCTAAAGCGGAACCAAAAGTTCTGCTATTGAACAAGAAGGCAGCAACAAGCAAAGCATGCGCGACTACTTTATACGACGTTTACTCCTTATCCCTCCCACACTCCTGGGCGTGACTATCATTGTATTCGCGATAACCCGCTTGGTCCCGGGTGGTCCGCTCGAACGCGCAATCATGGAATCCCAGCAATTTAATGCTTCATCAGCCGTGTCCTCTCAAATGGCTGGCGAGGGTATGGCGTTGTCTGAGGCACAACTAGAAAAACTGAAGGAGTACTATGGTTTCGACAAACCTGTTCTCGAGTCTTATCTCGATTGGGTAACCAAGGTCGTTCAGGGCGATCTCGGATCATCCTACCGATACAACGAACCCGTGTGGGACGTCATCACCAGCAGATTTCCAGTTTCCCTTTACTACGGCCTTGTGACGCTCGTCATCACTTACATCGTCTGTATACCGTTAGGCGTCTTGAAGGCCATCAAACACAAAACGCCGGTAGATAATTTCACTTCCATTTTCATCTTCATTGGATACGCCATCCCGGGTTACGTGCTCGGCGCGTTACTGCTTTTATACTTTTCGGTAAGACTCGACTGGTTTCCGATGGGCGGGTTTGTCAGTTTTAGATTTGATGAACTTTCCGCCTGGGGCAAAACCAAGGATCTTATCAATCACTCTATCTTGCCTCTGATTTGTTACCTCGTCGGCAGCTTTGCATTTGTCACTCTGCTTTTGAAAAACCATCTTATGGACAATCTTGCTTCCGATTACATCAGAACAGCCATCGCAAAGGGCGTTTCTTTCCGTCGCGCTGTGACCAAACACGCAATGAGAAACTCGTTAATTCCGATAGCAACAACCTTTGGCCAGAACATTACCCTTTTAGTCTCCGGATCTTTCCTGATTGAAACCGTTTTTGATATCAATGGCTTCGGTCTGTTGGGCTTGACTGCGATTCTGGATCGCGACTATCCAATTGTGATGGGCATTGTTTTAATCGCCAGCTTGCTATTGCTTGTGGGTAACATTATTTCTGATTTCCTTGTCGCACTAGTTGACCCACGGATTCGCTTTCAATGAGTTGTACCGATCGATGTTAAAACTGAATCCTCAAACACTTAAAAAATTAAAACGCTTTCGCAAAATCAAGCGTGGCTACTACAGTTTTCTGATATTGGCAGGATTACTAGTTACAGTTTCGATTGGCGAGCTATTAGTTAATAATCGCGCCCTCATGGTCGGGTATGAAGGCACCTGGTATTTTCCAATTTACACAGAATTTCACCCAGGTACAGACTTTGGGTTGGATTATCACTACGAAACGAATTATCGAGAACTGCAGGCATCATTTCTAGCACGCAAGAGTGAAAATTTTGTCATTATGCCGCTAGTGCCATACAGCCCCTATGAGAATCACGCGCCTACGGGCATATATAAACCAGAGCCACCCGACGCTCAACTCAAACATTATCTCGGTACTGACACCACAAGCAGAGATATTCTAGCTCGGCTGTTCTACGGTACAAGGATCGCGCTACTGTTTTCTATCGCTTTTATGGTCTCGGTTTATTTGATTGGTATTACGATTGGTTGTGCGATGGGGTATTTCGGTGGCATGTTTGACCTTATATTCCAGCGATTGATTGAAATTTGGTCTAACGTACCGTTCTTATACATGGTTATCATCGTATTTTCGGTTATCCCTTCCACATTTTCAATTCCAATCAGAATTGCAATCCTGTTAACCGTCATGGTGCTGTTCTCATGGACCAGCATGACCTACTACATGCGCACTGAAACCTACAAGGAAAAAGCCCGGGACTACACCGCCGCCGCGAAAATCATCGGTGCTTCACACACCCGAATCATTTTTCATCATATTCTGCCAAACGTGATTTCAACACTGGTCACATTTATGCCTTTCACAATCGTTGCAGCGATTTCTTCAATCACGGCGCTGGACTTCTTGGGTTTTGGTCTGCCACCGCCCACACCAAGTTTGGGTGAACTGCTTAAACAAGGGACGGCAAATCTCAGAACTGCGCCTTGGATCGTGACATCAGCTTTCGTCACGTTAGTTGTCTTGTTAACACTGGTGACGTTTATTGGAGAGGCTGTTCGCGAGTCATTTGACCCAAAAAAATTTACTGTCTATAAATGATGCAGTTAAAAATTATGCTTTACAACGGGACATCGACAACAGCAGTTGATGACCTGAAAACTAACAAGGCAATCTACCGAGGACATTTATGAAAATCAGGACAACAATCATTTGGGTAGCCGTGTATACACTACTTGCCTCCTGTGGAGGATCTGAACCTTCTGATACCGCCGAAGAAATGATCGTCAAGGACAATTCCCAGGAAGTGCTCGACTACTACTCGGCAAAACCTGATTTCTTCACCTTTAAAACGCTTGCCGAACTCCCTGACAATCTCACTTGGCAAAACGGCTCAGAACTACCGGATATTGGCTCGCCTGAAGCGATCAAAGGTGGTACGCAATACTCGAGCCTACAGGATTTTCCCCGCACCATGCGGCTTGTCGGTCCTGATTCAAACGGCTCGTTCAGGCCTTATCTCCAAGATTACATTACAATGTCGCTAGCGCACCGCCATCCGGATAAATACGATTTTTATCCCGGTTTAGCTGAAAGTTGGGCTGTAGATAAAGACAACAAAACTGTTTATATCAAGCTCAATCCAGCAGCACGCTGGTCTGATGGTGAACCTGTTACCACGGACGACTTTACGTTCATGTTTTTCTTTATGCAGTCGTCTTATATTGTCGCGCCCTGGTACAACAACTGGTATGGCACGCAATACACCAACATTACAAAGTTTGACGACCACACTTTTTCGATATCCATTCCAGAAGCAAAACCTGACATGGACTCTAAGGTGCTACAAATGGGCCCCGTGCCTGAGCACTTTTACAAAGCGCTTGGAGACGATTTTGTCGATCGATATCAGTGGAAGTTTCAACCGACGACAGGCGCATACGTTGTCAGAGATGAAGATGTAAAGAAAGGCACCTCCATAGCACTAACGCGACAAAAAGACTGGTGGGCGAGGGACATGAAGTTTTGGCGTAATCGCTATAACGTCGATCGCATTCAATTTAATGTCATTCGTGACATCCCAAAAGTATTTGAGGCGTTCAAACGAGGCGACATCGACCAATTTGGCCTCAACCTCGCAGAGTACTGGTACGACAAGCTTCCGAATGACGACCTAGATGTCGCTAATGGCTATATACATAAATCTACTTTTTACAATCAGAGACCACGTCCTACCTATTCACTGGCGATCAACACGGCTCAACCTATTCTCGACAATAAGGACATCCGAGTAGGCATCAACTATGCAACCAACTGGCAGCTCGTTATTGATAAGTTTTTTCGAGGTGACTACGAGAGAATGAAGACCTCCTCTGACGGCTACGGCGAGTTTTCACACCCAACGCTGACGAGCAGACCGTTTGATATCGAACTAGCCCAGGAACACTTCGCAGCAGCTGGTTTCAAGGAACGTGGGCCTGACGGTATTCTGGTAAACGACGCCGGCGCGCGGCTATCTTTTACCCTTTCAACTGGCTATCAGTCGTTGAAAGACATCCCCACCATCTTGAAGCAGGAGGCATTAAAAGCAGGGCTTGAATTCAGAATTGAAATCCTAGACGGTACAGCTGGCTGGAAGAAGGTTCAGGAAAAACAACACGACATACATTTTGCCGCATTAAATGTGAGCCTGGAAATGTACCCAAGATTCTGGGAGTCCTACCATTCGGACAACGCCTATGACGAGCCCTATCTTGCTGACGGCTCAGTCAATCCAGATCGAAAAATAAAAGTTCAGACCAACAATCTGGAATCTATGGCAGTGCCAGAAATGGACGCGATGATTAATGCATATCGAGCCTCGGACGATAGGACTGAGATGATAAAATTGGCCCACGATATGACCCAACTACACCATGATCACGCTTCTTTTGTACCCGCCTTTTTCCAACCTTTCTATAGGCTGGGCCATTGGCGCTGGATGAGGTATCCAGAGGGTTTCAACCAAAAACATTCCAGTAGCGCAGGTCATTTCTTTGTTCACTGGATTGATAAGACTGTTAAGGAAGAAACCCTCGCCGCACGAAACAGTGGAGTATCATTTGGTCCCGAAGTTAATGTCTATGATCAGTTCAAATAGCACGACTGCATCGCCAACAGAATCGAGAACCAAGCATATGAGCGCGGCGTCATGAACCACGCACTGCTGGAAGTTGACCATCTGGTGACGGAATTCGACACCGATGAAGGACGCGTTCGCGCGGTTGACGACATCAGCTTCGTTGCAAGAGAAGGCGAAACCCTTGGCATCGTAGGTGAGTCTGGTTGCGGCAAAAGTGTGACGGCATTATCAATTATGCGCCTATTACCCCAACCCATGGGTCAGGTAGTGGGCGGTCAAGTCTTGTTTAATGGCACCAACCTGGCGCAGTGTTCTCTGCGAGAGATGGAAAAGATTCGTGGTGCAGAGATCAGCATGGTTTTTCAGGAACCCATGACGGCACTCAATCCTGTGCACACGATCGGAAAACAGCTGACCGAGGTTCTGCTATTACACAAGCCCATTACGGCTCAGGAAGCGATCAAGGAGTCTATTGCTATGCTCGATCGTGTGGGCATTCCCTCACCGGATATCCGGATGACAGAGTACCCACATCAGCTGTCCGGCGGTATGCGGCAACGAGTTGTTATCGCTATTGCACTGGCCTGTAAACCTTCATTGCTTATAGCCGACGAACCCACGACAGCACTAGATGTGACCATTCAGGCTCAAATTCTTGAGCTGATAAAAGAACTTCAAACAGAGATGGGTATGTCAGTCATATTAATCACCCATGACCTAGGCGTTATTGCTGAGGTATGCCAGAAGGTGGTCGTGATGTACGCAGGTAAAGTCGCAGAACAAGGTTCTGTTTTTGACCTCTTCGACAACCCGCAACATCCCTATACCAGGGGCTTGCTTGAGTCTATTCCCCGGTTGGACTCGATACCAAAATCTAAATTGAACACGATTGAGGGTATGGTACCCGGATTGCTAGATCTACCGGCAGGATGTCGTTTCGCGAATCGCTGCCCCATTGCCGACGATCAGTGTAAAGTATCTCCACCCCTTATAGATCATGTCAGTGACTCTCACCAAGTGAGTTGTTTCAGGTGGCAAAAATCATGACCAATCCTATATTGGAAGTTGAAGACTTGAAGATGCACTTCCCCGTCAAGGATGGCATATTTCTGCGAACCAGCAAATTTAATAAAGCCGTTGATGGTGTATCCCTAAACATCCTGCCTGGAGAAACCCTCGGACTTGTCGGTGAATCCGGTTGCGGAAAATCTACCCTTGGACGCTGCATTTCCCGACTTTACAACCCTACCTCAGGGTCAATTCGATTCGACGGGCAAGAGATCAGTGAGCTTGGTTCAAAAAAACTCAAACCCATAAGACAAGACATTCAGATGATTTTTCAGGACCCGATGGAGTCCCTGAACGCTCGACATACCGTGGGTGACATTCTTGAAGAACCTTTTGTCGTACAAAATATAGGGGATAGTGCGTATCGCAAGCAACGGGTTCGAGCGCTGTTAGATATCGTTGGGCTCCCAGCACGCTCAACAACACGGTACCCTTTTGAATTCTCCGGGGGACAACGACAGCGAATTGGTATCGCGCGATCAATCGCCCTGAATCCAAGACTCATCATTTGCGATGAACCTGTGTCAGCACTCGATGTTTCGATTCAGAGCCAAATTCTCAACCTTCTGATTGAACTACAGCAAGAATTCTCTCTCTCTTACCTTTTCATCGCCCACGATCTGGCCGTGGTTAAACACATTTCTGACAGAATTGCGATTATGTATCTGGGCAAAATCGTCGAATCGGGCGTCAGCGATGAGATCTATCGACATGCGCAACATCCATACACGCAGTCCTTGATATCAGCAATCCCAATTCCTGACCCCCACAACAAATCGGATCGCCAGATTATTTCCGGAGACGTACCATCACCGATCAACCCACCCTCTGGATGCACCTTCCACCCTAGATGCCCGAAGGCACAAGACACCTGCAAGAATATTGCTCCCCTGCTTGTCGATCGAGCGAATTCCACCTCTGCGGCCTGCCATTTGATATTAGAATCACCCACGATATAAGGATAATCTTGGGGTTATTGAATACCGGCCTCTTTTGGGCGCAATCAGAAAGGATTAAGTTATGACACACATTAAACAATTGGCGAGAGAGGACTTACCGGAACTTGAGCAAGTCATGAGCATGGTCGAGCAGGCTATGGGCTTTGTACCAAACAGCTTTTTGACGATGGCACACTGGCCTGAAATGCTTCATTCCTTTTCCACCTTGGCCGGGACCATCCTTAACTCTGGCGAAGTAGATGGTGGCCTGAAACAATTAATCGCATACGTCACTAGCAATGCCGCGGGCTGCAGATATTGCCAAGCACACACCTCACATAATGCCGAAAAAAAAGGCATCACGGCAGAGAAAGTAGCACATGCTTTTGAGTTTGAGCAAAGTGATCTTTTTTCGTTGGCGGAGCGCGCCGCACTGCGCGTAGCGCTTCACGGCGGCACAGCACCCAATGGCGTGGAGG
This sequence comes from Pseudomonadales bacterium, assembly GCA_964228885.1. Lineage (GTDB taxonomy): Bacteria > Pseudomonadota > Gammaproteobacteria > Pseudomonadales > Azotimanducaceae > UBA4582. The sequence goes on from CAXRCG010000148.1 coordinate 9,167, forward strand.
CCGAGCATATGGCCACACTTCAGGAGTACTTTACAGAAAAACAAATGGTTGAAATTGTGGGTGTTATTTCGTTGTTTGGTTTCTTGAACCGCTGGAATGATACGATGGCAACAACCCTCGAAGCGGCACCCAGCGCTGCCGCGGCCAAGTTGCTCAGCCAGACAGATTGGCAACCAGGCAAACATAAACATTAAAGAACCGATTGACGTACCGCTGTCTGATTAGCTGTAAACGTTCATCCGAGAAAAGCAGATTGCGAAACCATCACCGGCTACTAAATTTAAAAAGCACCCCTAGTTTGTAATTTAGCAATTTTCAAGGCTATTCATGACCCGCACACAACCCAACCTCGCCAAGCAGCCTAACGTCGCTACTCTTATCGCAAAACTAGAGGACAATATTCGGGCCGTAGTGCGTTCCAATGATCACGGCATCCAATGGTTGCTTAGCGCATTCTTTGCAGGCGGTCACGTTCTACTTGAGGACGTACCTGGCACAGGCAAAACTACTCTAGCAAAAGCTCTGGCAGCCTCAATCGATGCTCGTTTTAGCAGAATTCAGTTTACACCGGATTTGCTGCCTTCAGATATTCTTGGGGTCTCAATGTATGACCAACAATCCAGAGACTTTCATTTTCACAAGGGACCTG
>CAXRCG010000149.1:0-6247 GCA_964228885.1 Pseudomonadales bacterium
TCTGTTGCACCGGATGCGTCAGTTAGGCCTGAGCACGCAGGTTTTTGAAGCCGCTGATGGGGTCGGTGGTACTTGGTATTGGAATCGCTACCCCGGGGCACGTTGCGATGCCGAAAGTATGGCCTATTCCTATTCCTTCGATCCAGAGCTCGAACAAGAGTGGCAGTGGACCGAACGTTACGCGACGCAGCCTGAGATCTTGAAATATTTGAATCATGTCGCGGATCGATTCGATCTACGGCGCGATATCGAGTTCAATACCCGCGTGACGGGTGCGAATTACGAGGATAAAACGAAACGTTGGTCAGTCTCCACAGACCAAGGTCACAAGGTCAGGGCGCGATTTTGTATGATGGCGACGGGGTGTCTATCTACTCCACAAAACCCAGATATTGCGGGGCTCAAGAACTTTGCTGGACCGACCTATATCACCGGCCAATGGCCTCATGAAGGTGTGGATTTCAGCGGCAAGACAGTTGGCATCATTGGCACCGGTTCCTCAGCGATACAAGCGATACCAGTGATTGCTGCTCAGGCAAACCATGTCACAGTATTTCAACGCACGCCGAACTACAGTGTGCCAGCCTACAATGCGCCTCTAGACAAAGATTGGGTTGAACATTACAAGAACGATTACCCCTCCCATAGAGATGACTACCGACAGGCGAGAGTCACCGGTTTTGGCGACTTGATGAATCCTGATGAGTTCCGTGAAGTGGATGAAAAAATGTTGCTCGAGACTCCAATTGAAGAAGTATACGAAAAGCTGGAGAGATTTTGGCAGTTTGGCGGTGCGCGATTTATGTGGGCATTTGTCGATACCATAGCTTCCGAGGAGGCAAACAGGGTAGTAGCAGATTTCGTTCGTAGTAAGATTCGTGAAACCGTCAATGACCCAAAAGTCGCGGATCTGTTGTGTCCGTCAAGCTATCCGATTGGGACCAAAAGAATTTGCGTCGACACTGATTATTATGCGACTTACAACCGTGACAATGTAGCCCTGGTAGATATAGCCAGTAGTCCTTTGCAAACTGTCACTGAGCAGGGGCTTAAGACCACTGCTGAGGACTATGGATTTGACATCCTGGTATTGGCCACAGGTTTCGATGCAATGACTGGCACCTTGTCGAGAATGAATATCACAGGTATTGAGGGCGTGCCTTTAAATGATACGTGGGCAGAAGGTCCAAAGGCTTATCTCGGGCTCGGCGTCAACAAATTTCCAAACTTGTTTTTGATTACCGGCCCTGGAAGTCCGTCGGTATTGAGTAACATGATTGTGTCAATTGAACAGCATGTCGACTTTATTACCGACATGATAGTGCATATGGGTGAAAACCAATATGAGTCGGTAGAGCCGGACCCCGGAGCCCAAGAAGCTTGGGTCGCTCATGTCAATGAAGTTGCTAACGAAACGTTATTCCCGAAGGCCGGTTCGTGGTACATGGGCGCCAACATTCCAGGTAAGCCGCGGGTGTTTATGCCCTATGCTGCGGGTGTCGCCGTGTACCGTGAAGTGTGTGATGGCGTCGTTGATCAGGGCTATCAGGGTTTTAGCTTTTCCTGATTGATCTAATTTAGGCAAAGAAAACCCCGCACTCGACAGAGTCGCGGGGTTTTGATGTCTTGTAAAGCGTCCGTGTTCAATGTCATGTTAGGTATCAAAGAGATTGACCGATCATGCCAATTCGAGCAGGCAGTGCTCCGCATCACTTCGACTTTCTAGCTGAACAATTTACACTACCCGAGTATCAATCCCTCAGACTATGCCTAGGAGTTTTTATGGCGAATCATTCACCACTGACTGCGTTCGTCGAGTATGAAGTGCACGTCGAAAACAGTGATGTTGGGCAATGGCTCGATGTTTGGCAAGGACGAGGCCAGGACGCTTTATTCGGAGAACCGGAAACCTTCGCTTACGAAGCGATGCAGTCTCAGCAAAATGCTGATCAAATACTGGTATTCGAGCGCTATAAAAACGGCCAATCGAGCCTTGATGCTCACATAGGCCGAACAGCGCATGCCACGCTCATTGAAACAATGGGCAGCAGAAATATGACCAGACGACGAGTGATGAGCAATCTGTTCAGCGACATAGATGGCTATGGGTGGTGGTCTCGGGATACCGGCGCTGACCCCATGCAAGAAGCCGGCATAATTGTCACCCTTATTGGCACGCATTTCGATGACGAAGTAATGAAACAGCGCTACATCGAGGTGACCAGAGATCACGCGAATTACTGTTATGAAGCCGAGCCAGACACGTTGATTTACAACGGTTGTGATGCAATGAGGGATTCAGACCGCGGTCCGGATATCAAGACAGGTGATCTCTTGTTCGTTGCCGCCTTCAAAAATCAGGCCGCGGCGATCAAGCATCGCGATGACCCTCGGCATCTGAAACTGCAACCCGTGCTTGAAGGAATTGCCAGAGAGCGCAGATTTGCACTAACTTATCTTACGACGGGTAGAGGTTTTCTCTGGCGAGAATGAACAGGATCATCCAACTGAGACAGGCTAAGTATAGATAATTGCGAGACTGATCAAGAGGTGAGAAGATTTCAAAAGTCTTACGTGGTACCGAGGGCCGGAATCGAACCGGCACTCCCGTGAAGGAACCGGATTTTGAATCCGGCGCGTCTACCAGTTCCGCCACCCCGGCACGCAAGAGGCGGCGATTATAGCGAGCCTTGGGGCTATTTGAAACATCTGGCGGCCGAATCTGATTTTTTTTACATCAATGCTTCAAGTCCCTTTGAAAATAGCGAGGCAATATCGGTGCCACCCTGTTTTTTCAGGAACTGATTCGTGACTTCGATATATTGCGGTATCTGTGCGGCATCGAGTCCTAGCGATTTGAACTGCGCGTAGGCTTTATTGCCACTTTTTAGCGCATCGCCATATTTACCTGCCTCAGCGACGAGGGATGAGATACTCTTAGCACGCTCGGAAATTTCAGGTGCGGCGCTCAGGAGTGATGTCATTTCAGGCACATGCTGGCTCAATTGCTGAAAGTCAGCGCCACCAAGCGTTGATTGCGCGACACTAAATAGTGTGCCGAGTCCGCCTTGCGCCTGTTGCTCTGTCACCCCGAGTTGTTCTGTGACCATACCGGTCAATGAAGACATAACGTGGTTTTCCGCCATCTTTTTTGAGGCTTCGGTAGCGATCGTAGCGGCTTGCTCCATTGTGCTGGGTTTATCTTCTGATACCGCTGCAGTTGCTTCGGTCGCATATTCGGTCGCTTTATGCAGAGCATTTTCTTCGGTTTTGTCTGCGTCTAATCCTAGAAAGTTGAGTGCGCCGCTGAACCAACTGGTCTCAGCCTCAGCCTGGGCCTGGACAGCAGCCAGAAGTAATGAAATAACGAGAATTGTTCGCTTAAGCATTTACGGATCCTTTGGGGCGTTGTGCAAATATAGATTCGCCGAAGTTACCACTGCTTATTGCCAATTAATGTAATGGTAATGAAAGTACTAAAGGTCATCGCGATAATCAGCTAGAATGCGCGCTGTTTTTTATCGCGCTTTGACAAGTGCAGGCACTATGCAAGTAAGCGACTTCACCTTTGATTTACCCGAGCACCTAATTGCGCAATACCCAGCGGCTGAGCGCACTGCAAGTCGTTTGATGCATCTCGATTCGGCCACGGGTTCGATCAATCATTATCGTTTTGCCGATCTGCCATCACTGGTGAATTCCGGCGATTTAATGGTGTTCAACGATACTCGGGTGATTCCCGCGCGGTTCCATGGCAAAAAAGCCAGTGGAGGTAAGCTTGAGGTGTTGCTTGAGCGCGTGGTTGATGAATATCAGGCGCTGGTGCAAATACGTAGCAGCAAGTCGCCGAAAGCGGGCTCAACAATATTGCTGAATGCCTCAAATGGGTCCGTGCAGAATGAAATTCCGGTGCATGTTGAAGGTCGCGCCGGTGCTTTTTTCAAGCTTCAGTTCCCCGCGCCGGGTGTGCTGAAGATTGCAGAACAGTTGGGTGAAATTCCTTTGCCACCGTATATCTCACGTGATGCTTCTGTGTCTCAATCTTCAGAGGATGCGTCGCGCTATCAAACGGTTTATGCGAAACATGAAGGCGCGGTGGCCGCACCTACGGCAGGGCTGCATTTTGATGACAAGTTATTGGCAATCTTGGCTGGTCAGGATGTCGCGCGTACGGATGTAACGTTGCATGTGGGTGCCGGCACTTTTCAGCCAGTGCGTGTGGAAAGCGTCGAAGCGCACGAAATGCATTCAGAACAAGTTGACGTGTCGCAGACAGCATGTAACGCGATTATGAAATGCCGAGAAGATAATAATGGCAGAGTCATCGCCGTGGGAACAACATCTGTGCGGTGTCTTGAGTCAGCCTCTGGCTCGACGGCGGCAATTGCTGCTAGGCATATTCAACCCTACCAGGGTGACACAGATATCTTTATATACCCCGGCTATGAATTTAAGTCGGTAGACGCGATGATCACGAACTTTCATTTGTCCGGTTCAACGCTCATCATGTTGGTGAGCGCTTTTGCTGGCATAGAGAACATTAAACGTGCATATCAAATTGCCATTGAAGAAGAGTATCGCTTTTTTAGTTATGGCGATGCGATGTTGATCACTTGATCGGGAAAGACGATGAAATTTGAAGTTTCACATACGCAAGGTAATGCTCGTCGGGGGCAGCTAACGCTTAAACATGGTGTCGTGCAAACGCCGATTTTTATGCCCTGCGGCACCTATGGTTCGGTAAAAGGGCTAATGCCGACCACGCTGGATGACATTGGTGTGCAGATTTTACTCGGCAACACTTTTCATTTGATGTTGCGCCCTGGTACGGAAGTGATCGATACCCACAAGGGATTGCATGGGTTCATGAACTGGCACAAACCGATTCTTACAGACTCCGGCGGCTTTCAGGTGTTTAGTCTTGGAGATATCCGCAAGATCACGGAAGAGGGTGTGAAGTTCAAGTCGCCTATCAACGGCGATGAGGTGTATCTTGACCCTGAAGTGTCAATGAAAATTCAAACCTCGCTCAATTCTGACATTGCAATGGTGTTTGATGAATGTACGCCATTTCCAGCAGAGAAAAAAGCGGTGCAGGCATCAATGGAAATGTCGGCACGTTGGGCTAAGCGTAGTAGCGATGCTTTTAAGCAGTTAGAAAACCCCAATGCGTTGTTTGGCATTGTGCAGGGCGGCGTCCATAAAGACTTAAGAGATATATCACGAGAGGCGCTGCAGGAAATTGGCTTTGATGGTTATGCTATTGGTGGGTTGTCCGTCGGTGAGCCGAAACAAGACATGTATGAGATCTGCGAGCATGTCGCTCCTCAGTTGCCGGAAGACAAACCTCGTTATTTGATGGGTGTGGGTACCCCGCAAGATTTGATCGAGTGTGTGCTGCGTGGCGTCGATATGATGGATTGTGTGATGCCGACTCGTAACGCACGTAACGGGCACATGTTTACATCACAGGGTGTGGTGAGAATCCGCAATGCGTTTCACAAGAATGATGACAGCCCCCTTGATCCCAACTGCGGCTGTTACACCTGTCAGAACTTCTCACGTGCTTATTTGCATCACTTGGATAAGTGTAACGAGATGTTAGGGCCCGAGCTCAACAGCCTGCACAACGTGCATTACTATCTCCAGATCATGGATGGCCTGCGAAGTGCGATTGAAGCCGGCACCGTCGATAGCTTTGTTGGTGCTACATACGAAGGTTGGGGTATCACCGCAGACTGAATTTAGGGTGTTTAGACGGTCACAGTGGTAGTGCCATGATCTTTGGGTCAAGCTCGTATCGCAAGCTTTTGTCGGTATCGCTTGCGTTCCTGATGAAGATAATCTCCTGCTTTTCACAAATACTTGGGAGATCAACAACTCTGTGAGTTACGTGTCTTGCGAAGTATCGTTTGTTGCAAATTGCGTCAATCGCAATAATCTTACTGCTAGCGAATAGCTTCAAATCAATTGGCCCTTCTTCAGTCAGTCTTTGCTCGAAGCGGGCTAATTGAGAGCCAAACAAAGGCTGAAGATATAACAGTTGGTTTTCGATTTCGATCGCTTCGACAAGATTGCCGCTTCTTGCCAATAAAGTGGCATAGGTGTCTTTACTACCAGTTGAAAGTTCTAACTGCTCTAATGCGGCCAGCGCTACTTCCAAATGTATTCTGCTCGATTCCTCATTAGCTGCCACAAACCAGGCTGCTACTAGTATCTTTTGCTCACTGTCTGTCTGTTTTAGCCA
>CAXRCG010000150.1:0-2852 GCA_964228885.1 Pseudomonadales bacterium
TGTTTCCAAGCAAGTCTCTCGATCGAAAGGCTTGCCTGCTCAGGGTTAGGGTATTTATCTAGCGATCGGTTTACAAAGGAATAGGCAGCAATGAAATCTTTCATAAAAGGATTGTGGAGCAGGACAAAAACTGAATCTGAAGCCAGAATGCTTGACCATCCTAGGGCGCTTCAGATCGGTGATTTCCTCCAAATGAGCGACAGCTACGGACTGCCAGAGTATTTACGAGACGAGGTTTTTGAAGTAACAGCTATTACTACATGGCAGTTTGAGCATGAATTTGAAACGACATTTAGTCTGCGAAGTAAAAATAATGACAGCATCGACTTAACAATAGACGGTGACGCAGGGCGAGAAAGCGCATCATTCTCAATAGAGATTCCGCGGGCAACCGTCGAACAGTTATTTGATATTGATGAGTTTTCTTCTATTTTTGACGAGGAAGCACCAGCGACGCTTAACACTGCAGCCAAGTTGGATATAGGCGGCTGGTTAAGCGACCAATATCACCAGACGTCTTGTGGGGAGCGAGGATACTTCTATCAAAAGGATTGCCGAGATGCTGGTCCGTCCGAATTTGAAGGCGACGGAGAACCTTTCGATTATTATGAGATGACGAGTGCGGATGAATCCCAAGCTGTGGAAATCGCCGTGTATGCAGGTGGTGAAACCGAAGTGTCACTGGTTTTGCATCGCTCTATTAATGATATCCGTGAACTTTGGCCAGCAGCATAATAAGATCTGCCTATGAGCACCAAGGATAAATGGGAAGGAGAGAAACGCGCCATCAAGGCGGTACAGATTGCCTTTGACGTGGGTCACGATGTCAATCGACAGATTCGACTTGAAGCAGTAGAACGAGGTATAAATCCGCCCGATCGTGTACGACAGATACTTGGATTGCCGGTCAACCCGAAACCGATTCGTCCAAGACTGTCAATTTCGCTTTCCGATCATGACTTTGTGGCGTTGGCGCAAGATTTTGGCGTCAGTGTTGATGATAAATTGAAAATTCGGCAACTAGCAGCGGAAAAGCTGATTAGCCATCTCGAAATTGAAGATGGTTCGTAGTACCGTCAACCGCTGGGTCATGAAAGAAAAGTCTCGACTTTTAAACATCAGATAAGCATCCCTTAAATGCAGAGAATAAGATCAAAATTCTGGCGTCGCAGGCGCGCGCGCTGGAGCAATCTCGTCACGACCCTTGATCGAAAAAGGAAAATTGTTGAGCTGTTTCTGATTCTGGTAGGCGTCGCTGTGGCGAACACAGTGGCCATGATGATGTTCGAGGGGCTGAATCTGACAGACGCGATTTGGCTGACATTAACAACAATGACAACGGTAGGCTACGGCGATATGTCTGCCGAAAGTCCCATGGGTCGATTTGTCACTATCATACTTATGTATGGTATCGGCATTTTTCTACTCGCGCAGATTGCAGGTGAATGGATTGATTTTAGATTTCACCGGCGAGAGCGAATGCGCAAAGGTTTGTGGAGGTGGAATATGAAAGATCATGTCTTAATCGTGAATTCGCCGGAGCGAGATGGTGTTCGTTACCTGAGGCTGCTGGTTGAACAAATTCGCAACACACCAGCGCTTGAAGATCAGCCGATTCAATTGTTTTCTGATTCATTTCCAGATGGCCTGCCGGATGAGTTATCTCAATGGGGCGTTGTTCAGCACCTCGGTGAGCCGGAAGGCCGAGAAAGCTTGGCTGAAGTGGATGTAGAAGACGCCAACTTCATCATCGTCATGGCTGTTAATACGTATAGTATTAGGTCTGACAGTTTGACGCTGGACATCCTAGATAAGTTATCCAGCTTCAACATCAAGGGGCATGTTATCGCGGAATGTGTTCAGGACGAGAATCGGCAACGCTTTCTAAAACACGGAGCTAATGCGGTGATTAGACCAATGCGCGCATATCCGGAGTTGATGGTCCGTGCGATGGCGGCACCTGGCACGGAGGTCATTCTGGAAGACTTGTTCAATCATCAGGGCGCGCACCCAAAACGCTACGATCTTCAGATTCCAGCCCAGCCCTGGGGTGAACTCGCGGCACGCATCCTGCTTGCTGGTTTAGGAACACCTATTGGTTACATGAATGCTAAACAGACTGTAGTGACAAACCCAGATGCAGAACATCAAACAGATGGCACAGGTATCTTTCTGATGGTGAATCAGGACACTATACCCTCTATAGAAGACGTTCAACGCTGCGTACAGCGAGTCTGAAGACATTGAATCAAGCAGGCCGAGCAAATTGGATAAGAGCGGCAGAAACCATCGGGATATTCACGCTCGTGATCTGGCTTGCTCACCTTCTCAACACATTGACGGGTCACCAGCTCAACACTTTTGGCATTTATCCTAGAAATCTTCAGACGCTTCCGGGTGTTGTACTCTGGCCTTTTTTGCATGCGGATTTTAACCACATTGTCATGAATACAACCCCATTATTGTTCATGGGGTATTTGGTTGCCTTGCGTGGGCGCTGGATGTTCATCTCTTCCAGCTTGTTGATTCTGATTGTCGGTGGTCTTGGTGTTTGGGTTTTTGGTCGTGCGGCTTTTCACATTGGTGCTAGCGGCCGTGTGTGTGGATATTTCGGGTTTCTGGTGGCCATTGGTTTCTACGAAAGGCGTTTTTCAGGTCTCGCCATCGCATCTTTGACGCTTTTTTACTACGGTGGCCTCATATTTGGCGTTCTGCCCACAAATAGTTTTGTCTCTTGGGAAGGGCACTTGTTTGGACTCTTGGCGGGTATTCTGGCAGCTCGCGTTTTCGCACGGACTAAGGTTCACGAACGAACGACATAATCGATGAAATTTAGTCCCTTCCGGCTTGAC
>CAXRCG010000151.1:0-9964 GCA_964228885.1 Pseudomonadales bacterium
GAATGAGCGCACTGAAAACATTGGTGCCCGCCGTTTGCACACCGTGCTAGAGCGCCTTATGGAAGATATCTCGTTTGACGCCTCTGAAAAGAGCGGTGAGTCGTTCGTGATTGATGCAGACTACGTTAACAGCCACTTAGAAACCTTGGTAGATAACGAAGATCTGTCGCGCTTTATTTTATAATGCAGTTTTGAGATAGCGAACAGCTCAGCTAAAAAGCTTATCGGGTATTACATGACCCAGTGAGCTTTTGAAAATAGAGTATTTAAGCCCAGGGATATGCTCTGGGCTTTTTATTTTTCATTCAAAAATCTTGTCTTAATATTGCTATATAACATTTTATCGTTGCCCTCCTGCAAAATTTTTCGGCATACCAACTTCTAAAAGCCTCAATTAAAAACGACGTAGCGTGTAAAACCTCTTGTTAAATTTTTGTTGATCAGACTTTACATAAATAGTATAAACTAAAAAGACAACGTTGTTTATTTGAAATTACAGCACTTCAACAATCAAGGCGCGATATGAAAAATTACACATTGCATCCATTAACACGTCAGCTAAGGAAGGCCATAAAGCCTACTCCACTTTTACTGATGCTAATGGCAACGTCGTTACAAGCTCAAGAGGCTGGGTCTGGATCTGATGATTCGGAATTGCCAGAGGAAGTAGAAGTAATAGAGATTTCGTACGGTTACAGCGCCGTCGAGAAGAAAGATTTGACTGGGGCAATAGCCACAGTGGACATCGAAGACGTGATTGATTTGCCTGCCGGCAACATTATGCAAAATCTTCAAGGAAGAGTACCTGGTTTACAAATCACCACCACAGGTAATCCAAGTTCGACAGCAACCGTGAGGATCCGCGGTCAGGGACTAGGACCTCTTGGCAACAATGACCCGCTTTACATTATCGATGGAATTCCAACAAAGTCTGGCCTACACGAAATTAATAGCAACGATATTGCCGATGTACAGGTGTTACGTGATGCGGCCGCTGCAAGTATTTATGGGGCTCGCTCTGGAAACGGTGTAATTGTTGTGACCACAAAGAAAGGTCACGATGGCCTAGACTTTAGCTTCCGATACAACCAGAGTATTGAAGAATATGACTATGACCTACAGCCACTCAACACGTTAGAGCGTGGTGCCGTAGTGTGGCGGGCGGCAGTCAATGACGGGTCAAACCCTAATTCAGCAAGCCCGCTTTATACATTTGACTGGAATCAAAATTTTCAAAATCCAGAATTATATTCGGTCATTCTTCCTACCTTTACTGATCCAGAAGGTGTTCAACGCCCCGCCGATACTAGATGGTTTGATGAAGTTACAAGAACCTCTAAAGTCTCGGATGCGAATTTCTCGGTGGCAGGCGGCAATGACGTTTCCAAGTTCTATACATCGCTGGGCTATTTTGAGGCCGAGGGTATCGTAGATGGTTCCAAGTTCGAGCGATTAGCTTTCAGAGTCAATTCTGAACATGTCGTTGTTGAAGATAAATTAAAAGTCGGTCAGACATTTTTGATCACTGATCAACAAGCTAACCTTATCAACGACCTAGCGGGTCAGATTTTAGGACTATCAATTGAGCAGCAGTCAATCGTTCCGGTTTACAACGATGTAGGAGGCTGGGGTGGGCCGGTACCTGGAATTACTGACAGAGACAATCCGGTTCGAATAATCGAGCAAAATCGTGATAACGGCCATACCTACAATAAACTCATGGCGAACTTTTTTGTTGAGTACACACCGATTGAAAACTTAACGCTTAGAGGAAATGTAGGGGTTGATTACAGTCAGTTTTATTTTAGAAATTTCACTCGTGCGTTTACCGCTGGCTCACTCAGTGGCGCAGACAGATTAACGGTTGAAGACAACTGGAATCAAAGCATCATTACGGGCGCTACAGCCACTTACAAACTCGTACTTGATGACCTGCACAAGTTCAATTTCTTAGCCGGGGTTGAGCAAATTAATTATGAGCGTGAACTATCCCGAGGCATTGGTTCAGGCTTCGCTTCGGATGACCGTTCTTTCGCTTATCTGTCGCAGGCTACGTCGGATGTAAGGGTAGAAGGCGAAGGAGACAATTGGTCCCTAGATTCCCAGTTTGCACGAGTGGACTATAACTATGATAACCGTTACTTGTCCTCATTTACGATTCGTCGAGATGGGTCGTCGAGATTTGGTGATGCTAATGAATACGGCAATTTTCCAGCAGCGTCATTGGGCTGGGTTGTTAGCAACGAAGACTTTTTCGATATTGATTTTATCGACACCTTAAAGTTCAGGGGAAGCTGGGGGGAAACGGGTAATCAGGAAATTCCTACTGATGCGACGGTAACAACTTATATACCCCGTTATGCGACCCAGTCACTTTTCACAAACCAGCAAGATGAGGGCACAGCATACGACATTACTGGCGCAAATGGTGGTACGTTGCCTTCGGGCTTTGTTCGGGCGCAAACTGGCAACCCTGATCTGAAATGGGAAACATCAACGCAGGTTAACTTCGGCTTAGACTTCGAATTGTTTGAGAGAACGGTTTATGGAAGCTTTGATTGGTTCAAAAAAGAAACCCGCGACATTCTTACTCTCACTCAACCAATTGCAACGCTTGGCGAAGGGGCGCAAAAGTGGGTCAATGGCGGCACCATTGAAAATGCCGGTGTTGAATTGGTGCTTGGATATGAAAAGTGGATAGATACGGGCTTGCTGGAAGACGAGTTGCTTGTAGATATCAACTTCAATATATCTTCGGCTGAAAACACCGTTACAGCCTTGCCTGAAGATGTCGTTAATTCCTTTGGGGGAAATGGACAAGATAAAACAATCTTGGGGCGTTCAATTAATTCAGTATATGGGTATGTTGCAGACGGTATATTCCAAAATCAAGATGAGGTGAATGAACATGCTACACAATCGGGCGCAGCACCGGGTCGAATCCGTTGGCTAGACCTAGATGGAAATGGCGTTATTGATGAGAACGACCAAGACTTCTTTGCAGACACGGATCCAGATTTTATCTATGGAATGAACTTCACATTTAAATATAGAGACTGGGACTTCAACATGTTCTGGCAAGGGATCAAAGGAGGACAGATAAGGAATAACTGGCGACTATTCACCGATTTCACTTCTTTAAACATTGGCTCAAATTATGGTGCACGAACGCTTGATGCCTGGACTCCTCAAAATACAGACAGCAATGTCCCTGCGCTTACCCTGATCGATAACAATGGGGAGGGCCGTCAGTCTAGCTTTTTCTGGGAAGAGGGCACTTACCTGAAACTTCGCAATATCAGCGTGGGTTACACCCCTACATTAGATTTCATCGAACGCTTAGGCCTTAACGATGCACGCATTTATTTGCAGGCTCAGAATCTTTTGACTATCACGCCTGATGGCACTTTGAGTGAAGATCCTGAAACTCCTAATGAAGTTTTTCCTGTACCCCGCCGCGTCACTATCGGGCTGGAATTCTCTTTTTAAGCTAACAGGATAATGGATAAAGACACATGAACTATATAAGCAAACTTTTGACAACAAGCTTGATTGCGCTTTCAGTCGTATCTTGCGGCGGAAGCGATGAATTGGACAGTGAACCACAAGCAGTGCTCACAGAAGATCAGGTAGCAACGACTGAGAATATAGATGCTTTGGTTATCGCCACGTACTCCTATCTTGGCAATGACCACTACACAGCACCTAATTATCTGTGGCCGACAGGCAACCTGCGCGCTGGTGATGCGCACAAAGGTGGAAACGGTCCTTCGGATATCTTTGCATACCACGCACTTTCAATGTACGAGCCGTTAGTGCCGGATATGGAGTCATTCCCACCTGATTTGATCGATCTCAACAATAAGAAATGGACACGCAACTATACCGGTATTTCAAGAGCTAACACGGCACTTAAGGTTATCGCTGAGACGCCTTCTGGTGAATTACCAGGCGCTGATGAAAAAGCAGCAGAGTTACGTTTTTTAAGAGCTATCTTTTATTTTGATTTGAAAATCCATCACAAGCATATTCCTTGGATTGATGAAACGATGACTCAAGAGGAAGTACTAGCGACGACTAACCGCGATCTCACAGACCAGCAGTTATGGGACAACATCGCAGCAGATTTTCGTTTTGCCGCGAACACCTTGCCAGATGTTCAGCAGGATGTCGGCCGGGCGTCCGCACTATCAGCCAAAGCCTATTTAGCGAAAACCCTTTTGTATCAGGCGTATGAGCAAGACGAACTGCACAATGTGGTGAATATCAATCAGCAGAAACTCGAAGAAGTAGTCAGCTTGGTAGATAGTATTGAAGCCAGTGGACAGTACGGTCTTTACGACGATTATGCAGAGAATTTTCTTATCGAATTTGAGAATGGAAAGGAGTCTGTATTTGCCATTCAGCGTTCATTGAATGATGGCAGTCCTGACGGAAGAGGTTCTTGGTCTAGCGCGTTGAATGCGCCGATGTCAGGCGGTTTTGGTTGCTGTGGTTTTCACGTTCCAACAGAAAACTTTGTTAACGCGTTTAAGACCGATAACTCGGGTTTGCCCCGCTTCAACACATTCAATGACAGTGAGTATAACGTAAATAATGACCATGTTGACCCTCGGCTCGACCATACAGTGGCGATGGAAGGCAAGCCATTTAAGTACGACCCTGACCTTATTCATGGCGGCGACAGCTGGGCACGGGCACCAGGTATCTATGGCAATTACACGGGAATGAAAGACTTAGAACACCCTGAGTGTGACTGCCGGGGTGAAAACGGTCCTTTCCCAATATTCTCTCTCAATACCGTATTAGTGCGCTATGCCGATGTATTGCTTTGGAAAGCAGAGGCGCTGATAGAGCTCGACCGCTGGGAAGAAGCAACCCCGATTATCAATCGTCTTAGAGAGCGGGCCGCAGCCAGCACGGCGAGATTGAACGATGCGAGCTTATACCGTATTGGCACTTACGACACATTTACCAGTAAAGCAGAAGCAAGGCAGGCACTGCGCTGGGAAAGGCGCGTTGAGCTAGGGCTAGAAGGTCATCGATTTTTCGATTTGGTTCGCTGGGGCGTGGCTAAAGAGACCATTGACGAATACCTCACTACCGAGCGCGGCAGAAAGCCCTACTTGGAAGACGCTGCATTTACTAAAAATAAGCATGAATACCTCCCAATCCCTAATCAGCAGATTAATTTGAGTGGCGGAATTTATATACAGAATCCGGGCTATTAAGCCCGGTATTCCTAAAGTGGTTAAGAGGTAAAAATATACATCATGAACAAAATAGTTTACTGGTCACTCACTGTTGCAATAGCCGGATTTTTATTTGGTTTCGACACCGCAGTGATATCTGGAGCAGACCAATCCATTCAAGCGCTGTGGGACACTACGCCCCTTTTTCATGGGTTGTTCGTCATGTCTTCTGCTCTGTGGGGAACGGTGATTGGCGCGTTGATGGGGAACTGGCCCTGCGATAGGCTTGGGCGCAAAAAGACGTTAGTTCTTATTGGCGTCCTCTATCTACTCTCTGCTATAGGTTCAGCACTCGCTCAGGATCCGTATACCTTTGCTATTCTTCGGTTTATCGGAGGCTTAGGAGTGGGGGTATCTTCAATCGCCGTACCCGCTTACATTTCTGAAATTGCACCAGCCAAAATCAGGGGGCGGCTAGTCGCAACCTATCAGTTTCAAATAGTATTTGGGATCCTCATCGCTTTTCTTTCAAATTATTTGCTCTCGGGCGTTATTGTCGATGACTGGCGAGTGATGCTGGGAGTTGAAGCCGTGCCAGCATTGATCTACTTCCTAATGGTGCTGAAAGCACCGGAGAGTCCTCGCTGGTTGTTGCTGCATCGCGATGACGAAGCCCGTGCTCGAGAGGTCTTTTTATCGCTACAGAGTGAAGGTGTCGAACAAACTATCAGCGCAATAAAAGCTGATAAGGCAGGGCGTAAAAGAGAATCTTTATTTAAACCTGAGTTTCGACTTCCGGTGATGCTTGCCTTTTTACTTGCTGCATTTAACCAACTATCAGGTATTAACTTCATCATCTATTACGCACCACGTATTTTTGATATGGCGGGTTTAGATGGCAGCACCGCATTGCTTTCCACTGCGGGTGTCGGATTAATCAATCTTGTATTTACGATGGTTGGATTAAGTCTGATAGATCGGCTTGGACGAAAATCACTCATGTATATAGGCTCAATCGGTTACATCCTGTCTCTAGCCACTGTTTCATGGGCATTCAGTAGCCAAGTCGGCGGCACCATTGTAGTGAGCGCAGTGTTCGTATTCATCGCGTCTCATGCTGTTGGGCAGGGCGCCGTTATCTGGGTTTTTATTGCTGAAATCTTCCCCAATTCCGTGCGCTCTAAAGGACAGTCATTGGGAAGTGGTACACATTGGGTTTTTGCTGCGCTGATCGCGCTTTTAATGCCTCAGGTATTAGCCGCCTTTTCTGCCAGCCAGGTCTTCGCGTTCTTCACATTTGCGATGTTCTTACAGCTTATTTTCGTTCGATTCATGATGCCAGAAACGAAAGGGAAAACGCTTGAGGATGTGTCTGCAGCGTTATCAAAGTAGAGGCATTTTAACTATGAAAACACTATTAGGTCTTATTATTTCTTCAGCTCTTGTTGGATGTTCCATGAATCAAATTAGTCCACTTCCCGAGAACTCGACTCTTGTGGTCGAGGCCGCTCGCAACGAAGCTTTTCGTCCCCAGATCCATTTCTCACCGAAAGAAAAGTGGATGAATGATCCCAACGGTATGTTTTATCTCGATGGCGAGTACCATCTATTCTTTCAGCATAATCCCGATGCCTCCACCTGGGGGCCTATGCATTGGGGGCACGCTGTGAGTAAGGACCTTATGCATTGGGAGGAGTTACCAATAGCGCTTTACCCTGATGAGCTTGGCACCATTTTCTCTGGAAGTGCAGTCGTCGATGTCGAGAACACCAGTGGTCTGGGAAGCAAAGATAATCCCCCTATTGTTGCGTTGTATACCTATCACAATGCATCACTGGAGAAGCAGGGAAAAATTGACTACCAAACCCAAGCACTGGCTTACAGCTTAGATAAAGGCCGGACGTGGGAAAAGTATGTCAATAACCCTGTCATTGACAACCCGGGCATAAAAGATTTTCGCGACCCAAAGGTCATGTGGCATGAACCGTCAGGAAAGTGGGTGATGGTGCTAGCACAAAAAGATCATATTGGTTTTTACAGTTCAGATAACCTGATTGACTGGTCGTTAGAAAGCACATTCGGTGAAGAAATAGGTAGTCATGGCGGTGTGTGGGAGTGTCCGGAACTGCTGCTATTGCCTGTCGAAGGAACTGATGAATCTAGATATGTATTGTTGGTAAGTATATCGCCAGGCGGCCCAAATGGAGGCTCGGCAACCCAATACTTTGTTGGGGATTTCGACGGCAAAGAATTCGTATTAGATGCTAAGTGGCAAAGCGAACTCTCACCTACAGTGGCTAATTTTCCAAAAGGCACGGTCTTTGATAATTTTGAAGATGGAGCCGACAAGTGGACGCAGCAAGGTAATGCCTTTGTTGATGCTCCCACCGAAGGTGGACATGCCAACCAGCCGCCCCCCACTGGTTACTCTGGTGATTATCTTGTAAACAGTTTTGCAGATGAAGATCGTGCGCAAGGAACGCTGACGTCGGAAACGTTCACCTTATTTGAACCTTATATCAACTTTAAAATTGGTGGCGGCCATCATCCAGACAGGGTTGGCGTTCAACTCGTGGTGGAAGGCAATATAGTAAAATCTGAAACAGGCCTTAATCGAGAAACGCTCCATTATGCGAGCTGGGATGTGAGTCAGTGGCAAGGCAAATCCGCATTTTTGAGGATTATCGATAACGAGTCCGAAAGCTGGGGACACACTTACATTGACGATATTGTGTTTGCGAGCGAGCCTGCAACAAATCGAATTGAGCCCGCTATTTGGCTGGATCACGGTACAGACAATTATGCAGGGGTAACTTTTTTTAAATCGCCAAAAAGTAATGAATCACGTCATATCTTCATGGGATGGATGAGCAATTGGTTATACGCAAATGATGTACCGACAGAAATATGGCGTAGTGCGATGACACTACCTCGCACGCTGCATCTCGTTAAAACTAGCAAAGGACTCCGTGTCCGTAGTCAGTTGGTAGACGAAGTGGATAGATTAGTTGAAGCGTCTACTAAGTCGCCAATCTTGAAGGCAGGACAAGCAATGAGCCTTTCTTCTCTAGATAGCAACGGCAGGGAATCGGCGCTTCGCTACGCTTTCGATGTTCAGGGGAATTCACCTTCACCTATTTCGATTCGACTTGAAAACCAAAGCGGTGAATTTGTTGATATTGAAATAGATCAACAACGATCCTTGGTATCACTAAACCGAAGTCACTCTGGAGAAACATCATTCAATGAGCATTTTGGAAAAGTCCAGAAGGCGGAGTTAACAACGACAAGCGACTCATATAACGTCACAATAATTGTCGACCGCTCATCATTGGAGTTGTTCATTGACAATGGCACTACCGTTATGACGGCACTAGTGTTTCCCAAGACTGTTTACGAAACGCTACACGTGGCGCCTAACAGTCAATCAATACACCAGCTATCAATTGACCGATTGGGCTCTGTGTGGTCTTCTAATTAGGTATTATGCCTAGGGTATTATTATGAAGTGGCAGTCAAACTCAGCATACTGGTCGTCCGCATTAACGTTTTTTACGTTTTTCCTGACCTGGTCGTTTTGCTATTCGCTCTTTCCGTTATGGCTAAACCAAACCCTAGGGTTAACCGGAAGGGAGACGGGCGTTGTCTTTGCGACCAATGCGATGGCTGCCTTATTCATAATGCCCGTTTATGGTGTTCTTCAGGACAGGTTAGGAACTGGCAAGCAGCTTTTGTTTATGTTAGGTATCCTCATGGCTGGTGTGGGTCCATTCTTTATCTTTGTCTATCAGCCGTTGCTAGAATCTTTCTTCTTTTTCGGCGCAGTAGTGGGCGCGGTGTATAGCGCGTTATCCTTTGGTGCCGCGGTGGGAACGCTTGAAGCGTTTATTGAAAGGCTTGGTCGGCAACATAATGTTGAGTTTGGTAAAGCCCGATTATGGGGGTCGTTAGGCTGGGCAAGCGCGACGTTTATTGCTGGTGGTCTTTTTAATGTTGATCCTAGGCTGAATTTTGCGCTTGCAACCATCAGCGGACTAGCGTTTGTCATCTGTCTATTCTGGTTGCCTAAATCTGCGAGCACGGCGTCGTCTTCAAACAGCAAAGTCAATTTAAGAGATGTTTGGTCGCTCTTTGGGCAGAAGAAGTTTTGGCGTTTAAGTGTGTATGTGATGGGCGTATCGTGTCTATATCAAATATACGATCAGCAATTCCCTATTTACTTTGCATCGTTATTTACCTCGCCAGAGGAAGGAAACAGGTTCTACGGTTATTTGAACTCACTGCAGGTATTCGTTGAAGCAGGGATGATGTTTGTTGCTCCTTATATTGTCAATCGAATAGGTCCAAAACAGGGCTTGCTGTTAAGTGGGGCCATCATGGCCAGTCGAATGTTGGCTTCTGGTCTGGTTGCCGACCCTGTGTCCATTTCATTGGTCAAATTGCTACATGCATTAGAGCTTCCGATCTTATTGGTCGCGATTTTCAAGTACATTGTAGCGAATTTTGACGCAAGGTTATCGGCGTCGATTTACCTCGTTAGCTTTCACGTATTTACTCAGGTAGTAACAACACTTCTCTCATCGCCAGTCGGGGAGCTTTACGACACACTGGGATTCGCAGATGCTTACTTACTCCTTGGCTGTGCGGTCACGTTTAACCTTGTTGTTTCTGTTTGGCTTCTGGAAAATGCTAAGCCTGAAACGTTAGTAACAGTTAAAACGACTGACGGCTGACAAGAGAAAAACGCGCGGTTTCGCGCGTCTTGTCTGTTC
>CAXRCG010000152.1:0-32708 GCA_964228885.1 Pseudomonadales bacterium
AATGCTGTCCTAACTCCGCTGTCAGATTGTCCTGAACACCTCGCATCAGGTATGAGCCTATTGCTGCAACTCTTGCATCCTCCACGCAATCGAACACTTCCTGCGAAATACCGGTGTCTGGGCGACTTTTTAAGTGTTCGACTTCATCATGAAAACGGGCATTCAGCGCAAATTTGTCAGAGGTTCCGCGCAGTGCCGCGAGCTCGGCATCTGTCAGGCCTTTGTCTTTATCAGGCAAGGGAATACGCGCTCTATTCCCTTGAATATAAGCTTTGCCGCGCCCAAAACTCACCGATAACTCTTCATTACCGGATATCGCTTTCATCGTCGCGGTTACCGCCTGTTTAAAGACCTCTGTCTGATCATCTAGCTGGGACATTTTTAGTTACGCTAAAACCACATTAGAGCTTGATTCGGGCAATTCTTCACCCATACAACGCTGATAGTATTCAGCGACAATAGGACGTTCTGTCTCGTCGCACTTGTTGAGAAAAGTCAGGCGGAAAGCAAACCCATAGTCGTTAAAGATGCGCGCATTTTCCGCCCACATAATCACCGTTCGAGGAGACATCACTATCGAGATGTCACCATTGATGAAGCCCTGACGAGATAACTCAGCAATAGAAACCATGTGCGAAACAGTCTTCCGGTCAATCTCTGACAACTTGGAACAAACAATGTCCGTCTCTTTCTCGTGACTGAGATAGTTCAACGTTGTCACAATATTCCAACGGTCCATCTGACCCTGGTTTATCTGCTGCGTGCCGTGATACAAGCCGGTGGGATCGCCT
Organism: Pseudomonadales bacterium; assembly: GCA_964228885.1. Classification (GTDB taxonomy): domain Bacteria; phylum Pseudomonadota; class Gammaproteobacteria; order Pseudomonadales; family Azotimanducaceae; genus UBA4582. Next base: position 792 of record CAXRCG010000152.1, read on the forward strand.
AAACCAATCGTATTAGTCGTCGCGAACATCCGAAAAAATTTGTGCGGTTCAATTACCTTGCTCTGGTCAAGCAAAGTCAACTTTCCTTCAACCTCAAGTACACGTTGAATAACAAACATAACATCAGGTCGACCCGCGTCATACTCGTCAAATACCAGCGCGCAGGCATGCTGAAGAGCCCAGGGCAACAGCCCTTCTTTAAATTCGGTAATCTGTTGGCCATCTTTCAACACAATGGCATCTTTACCTACAAGATCAATACGGCTGACATGGCTATCCAGGTTTATTCGGATACAAGGCCAGTTTAGACGCGCGGCAACCTGTTCAACATGCGTCGATTTTCCTGTGCCGTGAAAGCCCTGAATCATGACACGACGGTTATGAGCAAACCCAGCAAGAATCGCCAATGTTGTTTCATGATTAAACAGATAGCTCTCGTCAATGGGTGGCACATGATCGCCACGTTTTGAAAACGCGGGCACCTTCAAATCAATATCCAAACCAAAAACTTCACGTACATCAATTTGCGTATCCGGTATTCCATCCCCTAACAGGGCTTTACCTTGTTCCGTCATTGCGACTACTACCTTTGTTGCTGAACACTGTTGTTAATTTACAGACCAATCACACCTCGTTTATCGCATTTCACCAAGCGTTTCACCAAGAGCGGGGAACATAAAAAATCCCACGAGACAGCCTTGATAACACTCAGCAGCCTGGGTGGGACACATGACCTGATCTTTCAGATCCGCGTAACCGAAAACCAAAGGGATTGGTATTAGCGGAAACGAAAGAATAGCGAGAAAACAGGTAAAATACCATCAACAAACCATGTTCCGGTTCAGTGGCTGATACCTACAACCACGCGGGTTCAAAACCGGTGAATCAGGCAGTCAATTTGTTGCCAGACAGGTGTAACACTAGACTGGTCAGCTCATCCCAGGGGTTACCCTGGCCGATACCTTTGATCATTTTGTCTATGCGCGACAAATGCTGGATCATCAATTCAAAATCGACAACGCTATGCGCGTTAACACAACGCCCTACTACCCGAGTTCGCTTACTCATGACCCTCTGACTACGCATCACTGTGTCGACACTTTGACCAGCTTCTGTCGCCATCGCTATTTTAATTAGACTCCTGATTTCGCGCGCAAGCATCCGTGTGATACCAAGCTTTTCCGCATTTTCCAGCCGCAAATTCTGCAAAATCTTCAGAGCTCTACGACTATTTTGGCTCAAACTGGCATCAATGAGCCCGAAAACATCATAACGGGAATTATCTGCCACACCCGACTGAATGTCTGGGGCATCCACATTACCATCAGTGCAACTTAGCCTTAGACGCTCAATATCCTGAACCGCAGCCAGCAGATTGCCTTCGATACGCGCTGCGAGCGCATTGATCGCTTCACGCGTCGCGTTCAATCCAGCAGCTTTAAACCGTTGACTTAGCCAATTCGGGAGATCCTTAGGCTCTATTGGCCAGATTTGAACGAAAGCACCACGTGCTTCTAGCGCTTTGAACCATTTGGTTCCTTGACTTCGTTTGTCAATTTTTGGCAATACGAGCAACATACAAGTGTCTTCGGGAATATTCTCAGCAAACTGGGTTAAAGCGGCACCACCTTTATCTCCAGGCTTTCCGTTAGGTAAGCGGATTTCAAGTATTTTTTGTTCCGCAAAAAGACTCATACTGTTGGCGCTAAACAGAACCTCCTGCCAATCGAAATTTGCCTCCGCATGAAACAAATCCCTCTGGTTGAATCCTGCTTTTTTTAACTGCCTTCGAATCAGGTCACAAGACTCTTGCACTAACAGCGGCTCGTCACCACTCACGATATAAATCGGAGATACGCCCTGCTTGAGTTGTGCAACAAGTTTGTTTGGATAAACCTTCATAGGCTTTAACCGGCCGTTTGTGGCGCTTGCGCAGCCTTCATGCTTGCATTGATTCGTTGCAATAACTGACCGATGACATCGCGCCTCATTTCCTCATTTAGCAATGATTCTTCCTCATTACTGCCGACCAAGCTTGAACTATCAAACGTGTAGATTCGTTCAGTGCGAATGCGCGTGGGCGGAATCAGAACATCACCGTCCCTCGTCAGTACTTCAAAGCCAACTTCCAGCGTTAATTCATATTCTGCCACGTTAATTTGCCCCGTAGTTGATACAGGCCTTCGACTGAATCTTTCGCGATCGAGACGAATACTCACCTGCGCATTGCCGTTACTGGTAAATTCAACGCCAGACTGTTCTAGGGAATCAATCAATTCTCGTGCCAGCGCGCCACTATTATCGATAGCGTTTAGATAGACCGATTCAAGTAGTATGCTTGTCTGCCCACTACCCCGAAGCTGAAACCCGCAACTCGATATGCCCGAAGCTATAATGGCCAGAAGAATGACATTACGGGCAAGAAATCGCTTTTGGCCTGCTGCGTTGACATGCCGAATCAGGCCACAGTTTAATCGTCTGCAAAGATGTGTGAGCATAGTCATTAAGATACAACGAAATTGATGAGCTTATTTTTTACATAAATGATCTTTCGAACATTTTTGCCTTCGAGAAAACGGCTTACATTATCGTCCTGCTTCGCCATTTGCTCAACACCTTCCTGCGGCGCGTCGACGGGAGACTCAAATTTGCCTCGTAACTTTCCGTTCACTTGCACAATTAGTTCGACACTGGTCTTTTCAAGCGCGCTTTCGTCAACCGCTATCCATTCTGCCGATTCGAGCGCAGTTCCAGTTAGATTAGCCCACAATTGATGACAAATGTGAGGCGTAATTGGCGCCATCATCAATAACGCTGCAGACAATGCTTCCTGCTTAACCGCGCGCCCCTGCGCACTATTGTCATCAAACTTAGCAACGTGATTCATCAGTGACATCACTGTCGAGACCACCGTGTTGAAATTTAGTCGACGTCCATAGTCATCATCTGCTTTCATCAACGATTCATGTACGATCCTTCGCAACCCTTTCTGTTTGGCATCGAGGTTCGATACGTCAAGCGGCTTGGTTTCTCCTCGCGCCACGTGTTGCTTCACGCCTTGCCAAAGTTTCGTTCTTAACCAGCGCCCAGCAGATTCAACTCCGTGTTCTGACCATTCAAATGACTGCTCGGGAGGCGCAGCAAACATCATCGCCATACGCACAGCATCAGCACCATATTTATCTAACAACTTCTGCGGGTCGCCCGCATCACCTGCTGATTTTGACATTTTAGCGCCATCTTTTAAGACCATACCAAGGGACAATAATCTCTTAAACGGCTCGTCACCATCAACTAAACCTTCATCCCGCATCACTTTGTGAAAAAATCGAGCATAGAGTAAGTGAAGAATTGCATGCTCTTCGCCGCCAACATAGTGATCAACTTGTCCCCAGTATTTGGCTCTTTCATCTAACATCCCGTCTTTAAAGCCACTACTGGCAAAGCGGGAGTAATACCATGACGATTCCATAAATGTGTCAAAGGTATCTGTTTCTCGTTCAGCATCAGCTCCGCATCTAGGACAGGGAACTTTTGACCAAGCTGGCATCTTCTTGATTGGAGAACCGACACCTTCAAACGCAACATCTGTAGGCAGCACTACCGGCAATTGGTCTTCGGGCACAGGAACCGAACCACAGGTTTCGCAATTAACAATCGGGATAGGGCAGCCCCAGTATCTCTGGCGGGAAACGCCCCAATCTCTTAGCCGATAATTGACCTGTTTTTCTCCTAGGCCCCTATCAACTAATGCTGCAGCGACAGCGTTAAAAGTCTCTGTGAAGTTTTTCCCCGAAAACTCACCAGAATTCACCGAAACGCCATTTTTGGTGAGATAGGCTTCCGTTTCAATGTCGCATGTTTCGTTCGAGCCTTCAGCCGGTGCGACAACCTGAACAATCGGTAACTCGTACTTTTTGGCAAATTCCCAGTCTCTTTGATCATGCGCGGGCACCGACATCACAGCACCAGAGCCGTACTCCATCAGCACAAAATTGGCAACCCATATAGGAATACTCTCTCCAGTTAGGGGGTGCGTTGCCACCAACCCCGTATCCATACCCAGCTTTTCAAGTTTCGCCATGTCCGCTTCGGCAACTTTTACTTTGTTACACTCCGCAAGAAAAGCCTGCAGTTCCGGATTTCCATTTACCGTTGCAGACTCAGCAGCGGCAAGCGCAACTGGATGTTGGGCGGCGACGGCAAGGTATGTTGCCCCCATCAGCGTGTCCGGCCGAGTTGAATAGACGTCAAGTTTTTCGACTGGTAATTGCTGCGACGCGGGCACAGGAAATGAAATTTCAACACCTTCAGAACGCCCTATCCAGTTGCGCTGCATCGTTTTAATTTTTTCAGGCCAACCGTCTAACCCATCAAGGTCACTCAATAACTCTTCTGCATAATCAGTGATCTTCACGAACCACTGGGCGAGTTCGCGACGCTCAACCAGCGCATCAGATCGCCAACCCCTACCATCGATTACCTGCTCATTTGCAAGCACCGTCTGGTCAACCGGATCCCAATTCACCCAAGCGGCTTTTTTGTAAACCAGACCTCTTTCAAACATTTTTGTAAAGAACCATTGCTCCCAGCGATAATACTCCGGTTCACAAGTAGCAAGCTCGCGACTCCAATCATAGGCATAACCCAGATTCTTCAACTGATTTTTCATATGTTCGATGTTTTGCATCGTCCACTTCTGGGGCGGCACATTGTTTTTGATCGCTGCATTTTCTGCAGGCAAACCAAAAGCATCCCATCCCATCGGCTGCATAACATTCTTACCCTGGAGTCTTTGGTAGCGCCCGATGACGTCGCCCAAGGTGTAATTTCGTACATGACCCATATGAAGTTGTCCGCTGGGATATGGGAACATGGACAAGCAATAAAACTTTTGCTTTTCGCTATTTTCGCTAGCAACGTAAACGCTGGAGTCATCCCATTCTTTTTGGACAAGGGATTCAGCTTGACGCGGATCATAGCTTTCGCTTCTTGAGGCTTCTTGATACGAGGTTTGATTGCCTGTTGATTGTTCAGTCATTTGTGAGTTCTTATCCGAAATTCGATGATATTTAGTTACATGTGTTGACCCTTTCCATTCGTCAGCGATGAGATCAACACGTATCCGAACTATAGGGATGCCGCACGCAGCCTTTAATATCCATATTTGGACTTGCGCTGGTGAAGCTTGCCAGAAAGAACGAATTCTACCTGATAGAACCCGGTGATACATTCACTAATGAGGAGATTGATGTCCGTTATTAACGTTAGTCGCGTGCGATGAAGCGGCCGCACATGCGCTTTAGAGTTAGAATATCCAACCATGCGCATGAAGCTTTTAATATGACGTGTCGATCTAATGAAAAAGCCCGCCTAGCTTCGCTTATGATCTACTTCGCTCTCGATAGGTGACGCTGAGAAATCAAATAGATGATTTACGCCCATTGAAAATAAGACACAAAACGACGAGTAAAGCGGCTCCGAGAATCGGAGTATTGCCTAACCAGGCGTAGGGCGTCACGCCTTTCATCGCACGAACCTCACCTCTGAGAACGCCGGGCTCGAACTGGGGTAAAGAGCTCTGCACCCTGCCTTTGTGATCAATAATCGCTGTAATGCCGTTATTGGTAGCCCGCACCATATATTTACCATTTTCTATCGCCCGCATTCTTGCCATCTGAAAATGTTGCCAAGGTCCAATAGAGTCGCCAAACCAGGTGTCATTACTGATTGTAATCAGCATATCCGGGTCAGTGACGGTTCGCCGAACAAGGTCACCAAAAACAACCTCGTAACAAATCGACAACGATAATGTCAGATCACCCGCCGTCAGCGGCGTCTGGTTTTCTGGCCCGGGCCGATTGTGAGACATTGGAAGATCGAGAAAAGCAATCAAACCTCGAAGCTGGCTTTCGAGAGGTACATATTCTCCAAAGGGCACCAAGTGCCGTTTGACATACTGCCCACTCCCTTGGCCAATCGACACGGCGGAATTCTGAAATCCACCATTGGAATCTCTGTCTGGTATGCCGAGAACAAGCGTCGAGCCGCTCTCGCCCGCAATCTTGTCCAAATTGTCGAGTTGACCGAAGGCATTCTGACGGAATAGTGTAATCGATGCCTCTGGCCAGACAATTAGCTCCCTTCCCCATTCTGAGCTAGTCAAACGAGTATAGGTTTCAAGAATTGGCCCGATCATCCGGCGGGTCCACTTGGTTCTTTGGTCAATGTTACCCTGCAACGCACTGACCGTGACGATTCTATCGCCAGCCGTGTGCTCATAACTGCTAAGGATAAAACCCATGACCCAGATTACGGCTACAACAACCAAACTCGCCCTCGCATGACCGGTATGAACCGGTTGCTTCGTCACCTGAAAATAAAGCGTAGCCGCAGTAACTAGCGCCAAGACACTCAAACTGTAAACGCCTAGCAAAGGCGCAAATCCAACCAGTGGGGTCTCAATATGAGCATATCCAAGCAGCAACCAAGGAAAACCGCTGAACAACCAACTCATCAGCCATTCTCTAAGCACCCAAACAGCAGGAAAAGCTAATAACAATCCTAGGGGGAGAAAACGGAAAAAACGCAGATAAATGTAACCTTGGGCAGCAAACAGCAAGGATATCGACAGTACAAACAACAACACGAGAAAAGATGCAAGCAGCAAAGAAGCGCCACCGTGCACATGAATGCTAACAAAGACCCAGGAAATACCGCTTGCATATAACCCAACACCAAACAGATAGTACCTCAGCACACCCGTTGATCGCTTAACCGATTGAGTCACCGTCAGCAGCAACGTCAAACTAACAATAGCTAGCGGCCAAATGTCGAATGGCGAAAAGCTAAGCGTACAAATCACGCCAGCGAAAACAGCGACAAGATGTCTGGGCCAATCGGCTCTTGTCAATAATGAGGTCTGTATATCTCTGCTGCGGGCGTCTGACACAACGATCAGATCAGGCCGGAGGGATCAGGTGCAGCAGTCGTATTCTTCGATTGTCTGCATTTAGCACCTTGAACTGAAAACCTTCTATGTTTATTTCTTCATCCCGCTCGGGCAAATGTCCGAAATGCTGCGTGACAATACCACCAATCGTGTCGTACTCCTCTTCACTAAAGCTCGCCTTAAAGAACTCGTTGAATTCGTCTATTGGTGTGAGCGCCTTTACCGTAAAGTCACCTTCCGCATGAGACTTAATAAAGTCCTCATCACCGAGGTCATATTCGTCTTCAATGTCACCAACAATTTGCTCCAACACATCCTCAATGGTCACGATACCACTCACACCACCATATTCATCGTAAACGACAGCGAGGTGATTATGTGTGGATCTGAACTCTTGCAATAAAATATTCAGGCGTTTGCTTTCAGGAATGGCAGTACAGGGTCGCAGCAGATCTCTGAGATTGAACTTTGTTTTTCGACCCTTAAGCGCTAATGGCAGCAGATCCTTAGCAAGCAGAATACCAACAACGTCATCAGGGTTCTCTCCGATGACGGGAAAACGTGAGTGACCGGATTCAATCACGACCTGCAACAATTCCTCGGGCGACATATCCATGCGGACAACAACCACCTGCGACCGCGGTATAATAATTTCCCGAGCTTGCATCTCGGCTACGACCAAGGCACCTTCTATGATGCTCAGCGCCTCTGCGTCGAGTAACTGACGTTGTTCGGCTGCCCTGAGTGTTTCGATCAGCTCACTACGCGAACTTGGCTCACCTGTAAGCGCCATGCCAAGACGCTCTAACCAGCCCCTGTCGCTACTCGATCCTTCCTCTGCCATGATTAATATTCCTAACTCTGGTGCTGGGCACTAAACGCGCAACCCTTTGGGCAACAATTATTGTTGGTATGGGTCATCGACCCCCAATCCTTTGAGTATACTGACCTCAGTTCGTTCCATTTCCTCTGCTTCTTCGTCTCCAAGGTGATCATACCCAAGTAGATGCAACATGCCATGAATAACCAAATGTGCAAAGTGCGCACGCGGTTCTTTCGCCTGCGTCTGCGCCTCCGTGACAACAACGGCGGCACAAATAACAATATCACCCAACAGGTTGCTACCAACGTCGAGACCAATCGATTGGGGAAAGGCAAGCACATTAGTCACCTTGTTTATCTCGCGATAGTCTCGATTCAGGCGTTTGATTTCGGATTCCGAAACAATTCTCACACACAGCTCTACCGGTAAGCCATCCCTATCGGTTTTTCTCAAAACCTCGCAAGCCCAGTGGCGAATGTCAGCATTGCCCGGCATCCAGGACTCAGCTTTTACAGCCCACTGCACATCAACCTGATGCGGCAATTCACTCCCGTTCGATTCCTCTGTCGCCTTATCGGTCATTAGCGCCTCAGCGATTCTCGCTTCGATCGTAGGCTTCAACAATTCTCTGCACCAACGGATGCCTTACAACATCTCTGGAACTAAAGTGCGTAAAGGAAATCCCGTTGATATCCTTAAGCACTGCCAGTACGTGGCGCAGCCCAGACATCGTTTTGTTGGGCAAATCTATTTGAGTAATATCACCGGTCACGACAACAGTAGAGCCGAAACCAACACGCGTTAAGAACATTTTCATTTGCTCCACAGTTGTATTTTGACTCTCATCAAGAATGATATAGGAATCATTAAGTGTTCGGCCCCGCATATATGCCAACGGCGCGACCTCAATGACGTTTTTTTCAATGAGCTTTTCAACGCGTTCGAAGCCTAACATTTCGTAGAGTGCGTCGTAGAGTGGGCGTAGATAGGGATCAATTTTCTGGCTTAGGTCACCGGGCAAAAAACCTAGTTTTTCTCCTGCTTCAACCGCTGGTCGAACAAGCAGAATTCTCCTGACCTGTTCCTGCTCTAGCGCTTCGACGGCGCAGGCAACCGCAAGGTAGGTTTTGCCGGTACCAGCCGGACCGACACCAAAATTAATGTCGTGGGATCGAATTGCACGAATGTACCCGATCTGATTTCGACCCCTCGGTTTGATACTCTTTTTACGCGTTGCGATGATGAAGTCATTGCCATCAACCTCGGCATCCGACAACGCCTCTATTCCTGATTCCTGCAAAAACAAATGGACTTTGTCTGAGGTTAAATTCACTCCGCTTGTCACCTCACTCGCCAATTGACCCAGCAATTCACCCGCAGCGACAACAAGTTCATCGCTACCGATAAGTTGAAAATCGTTTCCACGGTTATTGATGGTAATACCCAGCCGGGCTTCTATCTGGCGCAGATGTGAGTCGAGTGGACCACAGAGGTTCGCAAGCTGTTGACTATCAATGGGCTCCAGGGTGACCTGGTGCGGCGCAATATTTGTATCCAATGTCATTTTATAATGTTTACGGTTGATTAGAATATACCCTCGCGCTCGTGAGGAAAAGTGCAGATTCAGCTATATCTGCTTCAAATTTGGACGCCACGAAGCGAGTTAGGCAGGGCTTCAAGAATCTCGACAGTGACAAATTGACCAATGAGCCCTCTATCGTCTTGCTTAAAGTTCACCACACGATTATTTTCCGTGCGCGCCTGCAGCTCACCCGGGTCTCTTTTAGAAGGCCCCATCACCAGCACTCGTTGTCTAGAACCCACCATATCGCGACTGATCTTCAGCGACTGCTGGTTGATTCTCTGCTGCAACAATGCAAGCCTCTCTTTTTTCACCGCCATCGGGGTATCATCCGGCAGTTCTGCTGCTGGCGTGCCAGGTCTGGCACTAAAAACAAAACTAAAAGACTGATCGAAACCAATTTGCGCAATTAGGTCCATCGTCTGCTCGAAATCTTTATCGGTTTCTCCGGGAAAACCGATAATAAAGTCAGAAGACATGCTCAGGTCGGGACGAATCTTCTTCAAACGTCGGATCTTCGACTTGTACTCAAGCACCGTGTGACCACGCTTCATTTTGGCAAGAATCCTATCCGAGCCGCTTTGAACCGGTAGATGCAGATGACTGACCAACTCCGGTACTTCAGCGTACACTTCGATCAAGCTATCACTGAATTCAACAGGATGAGACGTTGTATATCTAATTCGATCAATACCCTCGATTTCAGCAACTAGCGTAATCAAATAAGCTAGGTCCGCCACGGTTCCATCGCCAATGTCACCACGATAGGCATTTACATTCTGACCCAGCAAATTAACCTCTCTGACACCTTTCTCGGCTAGAGAGAGAATTTCCTGCAAAACATCCTTCAGCGGTCGGCTTACCTCTTCACCTCGAGTGTAGGGAACAACACAAAAAGAACAATACTTACTGCAACCCTCCATGATAGACACAAACGCTGAGGGCCCCTCGACAGAGGCTTCGGGCAAGCAATCAAACTTTTCAATCTCCGGAAAGCTGATATCAATTACCGCCGATTCAGTTTTATCAGCGCCATTGATCAATTCTGGTAACCGGTGCAAGGTTTGGGGACCAAAAATGAGATCAACATAGGGCGCCCTTTTGCTGATAGCTTCCCCTTCCTGGCTGGCAACACATCCACCAATGCCAATCTTAAGATTTGGCTTCCTTGCTTTAATTTTGCGCCATCGGCCGAGCTGATGAAAAACCTTTTCTTGCGCTTTTTCCCTTATAGAACAGGTATTTAGCAGAAGCAGGTCTGCTTCGCTTTCCAGGTCTGTTAATTCATATCCGTGAGACTCTTTAAGCAAATCGAGCATGCGCGACGAATCGTACTCATTCATCTGGCATCCATGGGTTTTAATAAAAACTTTGTTCGTCGTCATGTGCAATTCGTATTTAGGGCTGTTTTCCAGTTTTCAGATCCGAGCCACGTGCAACCGGGTAGAAAAGGGCCTGCATTATAGACACTCGTATCTCCAGATAGAACCGCTATTCTGCCCGTAGTCTTCATTTGTGCCCTTGATTTTTCGATCATTGCCCCCATTTGCTGTAAGGTAAACATGCAGGCGACAAACTTTTCCGTCGCGCCCTTTAAAACTTCATAAGCACTAAAAACCTATGACAAACACACCCATTTTTAAAATCATTTTCTTCAATCAAGGGGAAATCTTCGAAGTCTATGCTCGTCAGATTTACCAAAGCGATTTGTATGGTTTTATCGAAATCGAGGAAATGGTTTTTGGTGAACGCTCACAGCTGGTTGTTGACCCAAGTGAAGAGAAACTGAAATCCGAATTTGAGGGCGTTAATCGCAGCTACATTCCAATGCACTCTATCGTCCGAATAGACGAAGTCGCCAAAGAAGGCGTCGGCAAAATTACAGAACCAAAATCAGGTAACGTTTCGCCCTTCCCTATGTCCGCGTTTACCCCTAAGCCAAAAGATTAAGTGGCGAGCACTTAACCGCCGCGCAGATAGACCTCAGTGGCATAGTTGTTTACTGATCCTCATAGGCGGGGCAATTTCGACAAGTTCTGCAACCGTTTGATCGAATCCGTGAAGTTTTAGGTCCGGTGCGAGTTCCAGCAGCGGGTTTAGCACAAACAAACGCTCATGTGCCCTTGGATGTGGCACCGTTAACCGAGGCGTTGAAATCGAATAATCACCATAGCTGATAATATCCAGATCAATGACGCGTGCCGCGTTCTCTTCATGGTCTGCGGGCCGCCCCATGGAGATTTCAATTCGCTGGAGGCTATCCAACAGCTTCACCGCGGACAGCTTTGTTCTTAATTCAACAACGCCATTAAGAAAATCCCCTGCATCATTACCCATTCCGGTTGCTTCGCTGAGCCAGAGGGAAGAACAACGCATCGCAGCACCGCCTATGCCTTCAAGCGCTTTCATCATCTGCTTTATATAATCAACCCTGTTGCCAATGTTCGAGCCAAAGGCAATGTAAACCAGCACCGTATCGCTATTTGTAGTATTCACAAGGGTCTTGACCTCTTTTGGCGACATTATCTAAGTCCATGAGTGCCTCCTAGTCCGAAATCTTAGGCCTCAGCCCCAAGCTAAGGCCAAACGACGTGTAAAGACATCCTAATTCTCACTCGCAGCGCATTAGTTTACACTCTGGCACAACCATTTAAATTAAATAACCGGAAGGATCAGCCATGAAAGCCGCTGTATTGAGAGAACACAACAAACCGCTTGCCATTGAAGATGTTCAGGTGTCTAAACCTGGTCCAAGGGAGGTGCTGGTGCGAACCGTCGCCGCAGGTGTATGCCACAGCGATGTGCATTTCATGGATGGTTCTTATCCTTACATGCTCCCAACGATTCTTGGCCACGAGAGCGCAGGTATTGTCGAAGAAGTTGGTTCATCTGTGACCTATGTCAAAAAAGGTGACCACGTCATCACCTGTCTATCTGCATTCTGCGGCCACTGCGATAAATGTCTGACCGGCCATTTATCCCTATGTAGCAGTCCAGATGTTTCCCGGAAAGAAGATGAAGAGAGTCGCCTTATTCAGGATTCTAACCCGATACATCAATTTTTGAATCTGTCGTCATTTGCAGAGATGATGCTGATTCACGAACATGCCTTGGTAAAAGTCAGAGAAGACATGCCATTCGACCGAGCAGCGCTCATTGGCTGCTCAACAACAACCGGTGTTGGTGCCGTCTTCCACACTGCCGGCGTTGAACCGGGTTCCAAAGTTGCGGTGATCGGTTGCGGCGGTGTGGGCCTTGCAGCAATCAATGGCGCAGCCATTGCCGGCGCAGCGGAGATCATCGCTGTTGATATGGTGGAATCGAAACTCGAACTCGCCAAAGCACTTGGCGCAACCCATACCGTCAATGCAGGAAACTTTGATGCCGTCGGCGAGGTACAAGAGCTAACCAAAGGCGGGTGCGATTACACTTTTGAAGCAATTGGATTGAAATCCACCGCTGAGCAGGCTTTTAAAATGCTTGGTGCCGGCGGCACTGCTACGGTCATCGGGATGATTCCAGTGGGAACGATGATTGAACTTCATGGAGCGGAGCTGCTTTCGGAGAAAAAAATTCAGGGCTCAAATATGGGTTCTAACCGCTTCCGGGTTGATATGCCTAGGTTTGTCGATTTTTACCTTTCCGGCAAGTTACATTTGGACCAAATGATCTCAAAACACATCAAGCTGGAAGATGTGAACGATGCCCTCGAGGCGCTCAAAACAGGTCAGGAAGCACGCCACGTCATCATGTTTGACCAATAAGACGACGACTCCAGGTTGTCCTAAGCAGCGCCTAGTTATCGGCCTTCAGCGCCCGCTAAAATCCGGCGGGCGCTTTTCAAAAAATGCGCTTATCCCCTCACGGCGGTCTTCCGTTGAAGCTGTCAGCAAATTTTGATCGGTATCCATATGCATGATCGCGTCATCCAGCGCACCGCTGACAGCATTAATACTTTGCTTAATCATTTGTACTGCTATCGGCGGCTGGTTTGCATACCGCCTTGCCAGCGTCATGCTTGCTTGATCCAAGTCTTCCGGCTCTACCAGCTGGTCTAGGAATCCCCACTCCAGCAATGTTTTGGCGTTCTCATTGTCACCCAACATAATCATTCGCTTTGCTCTCGCAGGTCCGATGAGCCGAACGCACAACGGCAACGCACGCCACATTAAATTAATACCAAGGTTAACTTCAGGGTAGCCACAGAAACTATCTGTCGACCCAACTCTGAAATCACATGCCGTCGGAATACAGGCGCCACCCCCTAGTGCTGCGCCCTGTATTGCGGCGATCGTCACTTGATTAATCTCACAAATTGCGCGAATCATTCTTGCACCCAGCCCAGCCTCTCGACGCGCCAATAGCAGAGAGCGATCCGGGTCAGACACCTTTTCTTTCAGGTCAGCACCGGCACTGAAGTGTTTTCCATTACCTTTAAATATCACCACTCTTGTTTGCTCGTCATCGAGAAAAGATCTTGAAACTGCCTCGATTTCTTTCATGATGGTGCCATTTAATGCGTTCATGACTTCTGGACGATTTAATGTGACCACAGCTATTTGATCAAATCTGTCTATATCAATACATGTGTATTCCATGGATTACTCTCCATTGTCCTGCGTTTTGGCAAGATAGTCGCTCATCTCTTTAGTTAACTGGGCAAATCTATACTGGTCAACAGCATAACTCCATTGATCAGTGATCCCGTCACGATCAACAAGCACCCAATACTCGCCATTGATTTCAATACAGCGCAATAGGATTAATGACCCAGAAAACAACTCGAATTCAGCGCTGGCAGCGTCTTGCCAAGCATGATGATCAACCGGTCTGACCTCGAGCAATCTCAAATTAATCAACGCGTCCAAGGCAGTATCAGGCACACTGTCGTAGGCCAGTTTTGTTCCTACAGGCATATTTTCGATAGTGGCAGATTCAGTGTCGCCCGAAGCCGAGACCACAACTCTGGCCCCCGTTGGAGACGTAAAGGTAGCACGCGAAATCTCCGCGCGATCAATATTGAGAAAAACCGGCGATATCCATTCAAGCACATCTAGCGGCAGTTCTAGGCGCCCAGAAACCAGCCATACCTGTGTTTCATTAGGAAATCTGACATAGGTACCCAGACCTGACTGTGATAAATTTCCGACCACCACTTGCGATTCTTTCGACATCACTTCAACAGAAAGTAATACCGGACCAACGTTTTCTGACTCATCAACTTCCAAAGCCAAACCTAATTTCCCCAGCTTTTCCGGTCGATCTGTTTTCCTTTCAACGTATTTTGCGTCCAGAACAAAGCGGATCAAACGGCTCATCGCCGAGGCGTCGACGGGGTAATCTTTGAACTTATCATGATGATCAATCCGCCAACCGGCAGCGGTGGATACCATCGCTATCCGCGCATTACCCCGGCTAATTTCTACCCCAGTGATCGATTTCTCATTAGAGACGAAATCAAACAACCTGGGTTTCTCTGTGACCTCACTCTTTGACGTTTTCAAAATGACTGGCACAGCAAAGAGTAAAGCCGTGCAACATAGTGCGAAAGAATACTTTCGTGTGATCTGCCCAATCATCTAGGCATCATCCTGCGATCCTCACACCTCTTGTGTACCGCATGGCGAAGATGCCGAGCACCAGCAGCAACGGCAATACGATAATATTTAGCAACTTAAGCGTCGCACCCAACCCTTCTATGTCTTTATCCAGTTGATGACGTACGTCTCTTAGCTGTTTTCTGATGCGGAGTTTTTTATCTTGGAACTGAGTTATTGCTTGTTCCTGCTCGGGAGACAATGCTAGTAAATTCTGATCGCTTTGACTGGACTCAACTTCACTGAGCTGAGCCTCTGTTTCTTCAAGCTCTCTCTGTAAGGTATCCGCACTTTCCTGGTATTTAGATTGCGCTTTTAACCTTAGCGATTCAACCACCGTGAAAGGACGTGAAAATCGACCTCGGCTACGGATACTGATCAACTCGGAACCACCTAGCAAATTGTCTACACTGTTGAGCACAAAGTCTCCGTTATTCGCCCAAGGACTCGCTATTGTCTGACCGAAAAAATTCTGCACCTGCACCCAGAGTCTGTCCGTCAGAATATCCGTATCGGCGACCACAATGACATTCAGCTTGTCTGTTTCTGTTAATACGGCCTGCTTCAAATGAATATCACGGGAGCTTTCTAATTGGCCTTGGTTTTGGCCTTGGCCTTGAGTTTCAGGATCAGTTTCGACATCGACACCTTCAGGAAACGCTGTTACCGCCCTACCGCTTATTCTAGCTGCTATCGTGTAGCGCTCGCCCGTAGGCACAAAACTGTTGAGCAGTTGTTCCGGATCCGTCAGCGATTGAAATTCGGTACTGGCCATTGGCATGGCGTTTTCGCTCGACTGGATGAGGATATCTATTCTGCTTTCGGGACTCCCGACCATGTCCAGAATACCACTGGTCGTCACATTAATAGATTCCAGACTAGCTAAAGAGACATCATCAGAATTGAGGTTTCCAGCACTGAGCCCCAGTATTCCAAGATGCCTTACCGGCTGCCCGTTACTTCCGCCCACATTTAGCGCTGCTACACTATCCGCTAACACAGTATCTGCCCGAAGTTGCATACCCCAATTTGACAGCAGTGAAAAGTTCGAGGCAGGCTCAGCCGGCATCGCCCCAGGTGGAGGGCGGTCCATTTCTGCGAGCGGATCAACAAACAACATGACTCTGCCGCCAGCCATGGCAAATTGATCGATCGCAAACAAGGTCGCGTCAGAAAGCGATTTCGGATGAACAATGACTAACAACTGCATGTCTCTTGGTAATTCCGTGGCATCCATCGCGACATCAACCACCTCATATTGCTGTGTAAGCTGGTCAATAACGACCCAGGCAGGCGTTGTTTGGAATGTGTTCATATTGATATCGCCCTGAATTTTCAGAGAGGACAACAAACCAACCTTGGGTTTTTTGGATAAGTTTAACTGATGAATAATTCGACTGATGTCGTATTCAAGAAACTCTTCTTTATCTGGTTGAAAAAAGGAAATGACCAACTGATCATCTACCGAATTTGTGCCTACCAGTCCAAAGTAGAGTTCATCTCCAGCGTTATTCACGGGCACACCCTGCAGCCCAAACTGTGCAGCTAAGTCTTCCTCTTCTGAAAATGGTTCAGGATCAATAATCTCAAGATCAATGCGACCCCCGGCGTACGCTTGATACTCTTCAAGCAACTCTTGCACTCGCCGAGCATAGGCTCTCAAAGCTGTGAGATCCTCGCTAGCACGTTGAGAAAAGAAAAAGCGAAACTTTATCGGCTCATCTATTTTCGCAATCAAGTCCCGGGTGCCAATCGTCAGTGTGTATAACTTGTTTTCGGTCAAGTCAATACGCGCACTTGAGAACAATGCATTGTTCAGCATCGTAAACGCAAAAAACAACCCAAACATTAATACCAACATAAACGCCGAAGAGAGCCGTCCCGATAGATGTTGATTTGCTCTATTTATATCTGAACTCGCTTCAGATTTAGACATTATTACCTCGACTGTCTTGCGTTAATAACAACCACTGTGGCTGCCAACCAAACAACCTGAACAGAGCAAAAGTAAAGCACGTCACGCAAACTGATTATGCCCCGTGAAATCGAATTGAAGTGGGACAGGAAACTCAAGCTGGCAACAGAATCAACCACCATTAAAGGCACCCATGTTTTAATCGAGTTAAGAACCAAAGGATATCCTGCGAGCACAAAGAGCAGGCAGACGACGCCGCACAAAATAAATGCGATGACCTGGCTTTTGCTCAACGCAGACATACACGATCCTATCGCTAGAAAGCTGCCGGCCATCAGCCAACTACCGAGGTAGCTTGTAAAAATTACCCCGTTATCGGGATCGCCAAGATAATTGACCGTCAGCCAAAGTGGAAAGGTCATCATCAATGAGATACCAGCAAAGATCCAGGCTGCGAGAAACTTACCTGCAACCGCATCTACCACCGTCACGGGTAAAGTTAACAGCAGTTCGATGGATCCTGTTTTCAACTCCTCCGCCCACAAGCGCATAGATAGCGCAGGCACAAGGAAAAGATACAACCATGGGTGAAAATTAAAAAATGGTAACAGGTCCGCCTGTCCTCTTTCATAAAAGTTTCCTAGATAAAAAGTGAAAACACCGGAAAGTACTAGAAATATCAGGATAAACACGTAGGCCAATTGGGTTGAAAAGTAACTATCAAGCTCTCTTCTCATAACGATATTTATTGCTCTCAAGCCAACACCTCCGTTGATTTTGTAATTGACCTGAAGACCTCATCAAGACGACCTTTTTCTGATACAACCTCAGCGACGATCCTTGCCTCTTCCAACAACCTAGTTACGTGAAGTAATAATGGCCTGTTGGACTCTCCCTGAAATAGTGTCAGCCTAAAGGCGTCCTCGTCGACGATTGGCGGCGTATCAACCACCAGCGCCTTCGTTGCAACCCTCATCTTCGCAAAATCGGTTTCAGAACTGCAGATCAAAGTAACCGCCCCATGGTATTTTGATCTGGTTTCCAGCGTCGATGGTTCACAATCTTCTAGAACTTTTCCATCAGAGATGATCACCGCTCGCGAACACACCGCATTTACCTCTTCCAATATATGCGTCGACACTATGATGGTCTTATCTTTTGACAACCCACGTATCAGTTCACGCACCTGATGTTTCTGGTTCGGGTCCAGGCCATCGGTAGGCTCATCAAGAATAAGAATTTTTGGATCATGAATGATCGCCTGAGCGATGCCTACCCGACGCTTAAACCCTTTAGACAAGGTCTCGATTCGCCGATCGATAACGCTCGATAACGACATTACATCAACCACGTGATAAAGCCGATTTACAATTTCACGTCCGGTATAACCCCTCAATTCTGCGATGAAGGTCAGGAACGTGCGGGTGGTCATCTCCTCATATGCAGGGGCTCCTTCCGGCAGATAGCCTATAAGCTGCTTAACGCTGACAGGATCCTGTTCTACATTAATCCCATTCACCCGCACCGTGCCCGACGTCGGCTTGAGGTAACCTGCAAGAACTTTCATTGTTGTCGACTTGCCTGCACCATTGGGGCCCAAAAATCCAAGAATTTCACCCGGCACAATCCGCAAAGAAAGATTATCGACGGCTACTAGTGATCCAAAACTTTTAACCAATTGATTAATTTCTATCATGTTTCATAATTACCATGATTAACATTCGTTTTATTTATCGTTTGGCCCTGAACATCTGCCAGAGCCTGCGGTTTTGTCGGTGTAAAATTATCACGTCTTGTTACGTTCGAATCAATTCCCTCTGGCATGTCGATCTTCTAGCGTTCTCAAATACATTTCACCTTAGCAACTGAACGAGAGAATCTTTTACAATAGGACAAGCACCGAGTAAATTGGCGGCTTTGTTAACGGGCATTTTAGCTAGGGGATAGTGACAGCGCAGAGTTACGTCAATTTACTACGAGATGACACCATCATAATGAGAAGCTCAAAATTCAGCAGATCAAAATTTTCGAAAGAAGATGCATTATCATTCCTGCTGACACACATTGTTATTGAGCAAAACAATTCGTTCGAAATGAATCAGCTAAACCTTTTCAAGCTCACACAACTAGCACTAGAGGCGACCGCAATGATAGATCAAGGAGAAGACCTTATTCCCCATGAAGTCATCGAAGAGGTAGCGCTCAAGTTCGAACCATCCTGATTTTCCTCAAACTTTGTAACGGACTTTTAGACAGCATGAAGAACGAAGAACCTTTAGCAACCGATTCATTGATAGGCACGCTCCGCGATAGGCCTTCCGCACTCATTTTCGACCTTGACGGGACATTGCTCGACACTGAACCACTCTATACCATTGCTTCACAACGCGTTCTAGATCCCTACGATCAGGTTTTTTCACCAGAGCTCAAGAGACAATGTATTGGGCGCGACTCTCGTCAAAGCGCACAAATCACTATCGATCACGCAAATTTACCCTTGAGTGTGGACGAGTACCTGGCGGAACGCGAAGTTTACCTACTGAGCCTATTTGAGAATCCACCCGAGATACCGTTTGCGGAACACTTTCTCACTGCGGCTTATGAGGCTGATATTCCCCTTGGCTTAGCAACCAGTTCTCATCAACACGTTTGCTCTCTGAAGCTCAGCCAGAAAGCATGGGCGAGTCATTTTGCTAAGATCATCTGCGGAGACCATCCATTATTACGGAAAGGCAAACCAGAACCCGACATCTTTTTACTCTGTGCCTCCGAAATTAATGCGGACCCTAGACAATGTATTGCTTTTGAAGATTCACCGGCCGGTATACAGGCTGCCACCAGCGCGGGGATGAAGGTTGTCGGAATTAACAGCCCTTATGTTGATGCGGACGATCTTAGCGCCGCCGAGCTCATCATCGACGGCTATGATGAGTTAACTGCATTACTCAAGACTTGGCTGTCTAACCGATAAACGTATCTGAGACAGATGTGAGTGTTCAGAGCTGTCAATATATGCTTATGGCTATTCACAAGCTCAGGGCTCTTTACAAGCTCAGGGCTGTTTACAAGCTCAGGGCTCTTTACAAGCTCAAGGCTGTTTACAAGCTCAGGGCTGCTTATCCCGCGGGTTTTTGTCAATGGATGTATTGGCGAGTCGATTCCAAAATTCCATGTTTTGTTCGAGCGCCTTTCGCATCAAACCCATCGGATCTGCAGGGGAAAAATCCTTCATTCGTTGACGGTAGTTTTGTTCATGCTCGAGAAAAGTTTTTATACTTTGCTCAATGTATTTACTCACGATATTTTGCATCGGAGCACCATAGAACCGGATGAGCTGCTCCAGCACTCGGTTGGTCAATATAGGCTCGTGACCCTCGCTTTCCTGCTCGGTGATAATTTGAAGCAACACAGAACGTGTGAGATCTTTTTCAGTTTTAGAATCTAGGACGCGAATCACCTCCCCTTTAAGCACCAGTTTGCGAATATCTTCAACGGTAACGTATTTACTTTCCTGAATGTCATAAAGTCTTCGATTAGGGTATTTCTTGAACTCTCTCATAGATTTCTACCTGACAGTCACTGATTCTCATACGGGTTTGACCCCACTTAGTATAGCTGTACTGCTTTTTTCAAGCTGCACCTTTCAAATTTTTTCCAATCATCCCGGCGCTGCGCTAAACGGTCCGCAATGATGTAATAAATTGCCGCGTTAAATCCCATGCCACAGTGTGCGCCAAAAACCTCGATATTGTCTGTTTCGAAATCTTCAAATGCCTCGCAACAAACACGCCAATTCACCACACCATCACTCTTACTGTAAATAGCTGTCAAAGGGACCGGCGGCGTTTTGTGTGGATCCATCTCGAATATCGCCTCACGCATCTCTTCAATCGAAAGGCCCGATTGAATCTCGAATAGACTGCGAACAAGTGGATTTGTTGCTGTCCCATTTACGACGCCGAAGGGACTGCCGAGTGTTATTACCTGCCTCACCTTATCCGGAAACAAACGTGCAAGCTCTCGGGCATAAACCCCTCCCAAACTTTGACCAATTAGGGTGATTTTATCTCCGCAATCATCAACTGCCTCGAGAAAACGAGCAATCAAAATGTGATGGATAATTTCAAATCGACCACTATTTCGACCCAACTCCCAACCCATCGGGTCGTAGCCGAGCTGCTTTAAATAGCCTCTTAGCAACGCCGTTGATTGGTCACTTGCCATAAAGCCGGGCAGTACCATCACGGGATGACCATCACCTCGGGGCATGCTTGCCAGAAACGGCGCACTCAGACACAAAGCGCCTATGTCCAGCAACGTTCTAGGTATCTCAGTCAACGCGTTCAATAGCGACGGGGGACGAGATTTTAGGTTCTCATTGCAGGACAAATTGCTGGGCAAATCGAGCTTCTGGTACAAACGGCCTCCGGGCTGTCGAATGTTGCAGTGAACAAATCGAGTTTGTCCAAGAAACAGAGAAGAATCAACGCTTTTAGCGTTTTCAGTTTAAAGTTCCAACCAACGTCTTCCAAAAATCAAGATATATTGCATTGCACAAATTTATATTGACACAATTCACGCCATAACTATAATGCGGCGCGATCACGCACCATCTAAATATATCATCGTTATTTAACGCACCATGCTGGCACATTAATTCGTCGATTTCGGCTGGCGATGTTGTTAGTAAGTGCATACGTATCTATAAACGCCTTGATATCAATCATGGGATAACTGGTACGTTGTTTGCACAAGTATTAAGCAACCCACTTGGGCGCCGAAAAGTGTGTCAGTAAGTGCGGATAGCTGAATTGATCGATATCGCTAAACTAACTGATTAGATCTTAGAAATTTGCCAAGGAAACCTTCATTATGGAACAAATCGGCGCGCTAGATGCCAATTTTTTATATACAGAGACAAAGTCGGTCCAGAATCACATCGCTTCTATCCAAATACTTGAATTGCCTGAGGGTCAGACGGTCATAGACTTTATCGAGGGATTGAAGAAAGTCATATCAGAACGACGCCATCTAGTGCCCTACCTGACACGAAAGCTTCGATATGCACCGATGAATATGGACCACCCATTCTGGGTCGAAGACAAGCAGTTCAATATCGATAATCACATTTACGAAGTCGCTCTCGAGACAGCTGCTAAGCCGGAAGAGGGCTTCTCTCAACTCGAGGAGAAAATCGCAGAACTCCACGCTGTTCCGATGGACCGAAGCAAACCACTTTGGTCAATACAGGTGATCACGGGATTCGCTGACCGCAAGATTGCTTATTACAACCAAACTCATCACGTATGTATTGATGGTGTATCAGGACAACTGGCTTTGGCAATGCTGATGGACCCCTCTACTGAGGTTCGGCAATTCGAACATCAGACAAACGCCGGCACCAACGCCAACATGGGATCAGGGGATTTGGAAATGCTAATCCAATCCGCTGAGAACCTGATTTCTTTTCAGGCATACAACCAACATCGCTTCCTGGGTCAAATTGAATCGTCAGTGCGACTAGGTCAGCGCACCATTGACCCATCAAAGCAACTAGGTGCTTTAATGGAAACGGCTCCGAAAACTCGCTTCAACAAGACAATTGGACACGCTAGAAGCTATACCGCGGGTCAAATAGCTCTGGCGGATATAAAACGAATAGGTAAAGCGCTAGATTGCAAAGTCAACGATGTGTTTATGAGCATTGTTGCTGGCGGGTTACGCACTTATCTTGAGCGCAAAGGAGAACTGCCCGACAAATCCCTCATAGCCGGCTGTCCAGTATCGCTTCGCCAACCCGGGGATGAGTCATTATGTAACCAAGTCACGATGATGAAGGTTGATCTAGCTACTCATCTGGCAGATCCTAGTCTCAGATTACTCGCCATTCGTGATTCCGCGTTGACCGCAAAAGAAGTCACAGCGGACCTCTCGCACGGGTTGACCACAAACGTTTCTCTGGCCGGCTTGCCTGCATTAACGATAGCTGCCGCCCAGATCGCTGAGGCGACAAACGCTGCAGATTACATGCCACCTCCAATTAACGTTTTGATATCAAATGTGCCCGGACCAAAGCAGAAGCTCTACTCCAATGGTGCAGAAATGTTGACGCACTATCCTGTATCGATACCCGCTCACGGCAACGGTGTGAACATCACAGTTCAGAGCTATGTCAATGAGCTCTACTTCGCCATCACCGCTTGTCAAAAGGCACTACCTGATCCCGGCCAGCTCAGAGAAGACATCTATGCGACCTTCGGAAATTTAAAGGCGTTGCTAATTCCTGAAAAAGCAGTAACTGCGAGCGTGTCAGAACTCACCCGCAAGCATGCCGCCGATGCCGAAAAAGCAGGCAACGATACAACAAAGATGCCCTACAAAAACCAGGAGACAGCGACGCTGGTAGAAAAAGTTGCCTAAATTCAATGCCTGGGGGTTGAAATTGCTGCAACGCACCATATAATGATGCGGTGCAACATTGACCGAGCTGAACTATTGACGAAAAACAATATACCAGCTCCACACAATGACAACTTTATCAAGCAGGTCCACGTTGAAACAGGTCTTGCGTATTAGAAAAAAGGAGTTAGAAGATGAACGTTATTGAGAAACAAACTGAGCTCACAAAATCACTCTACAACATCAATTCCGGCGCGCTTAAAGAGTTCACCTCACAACAAAAGGCTAATGTCGAAAAGTATATTGAAACAAACAAGAGCTTTGGTGAGAGGCTTCCTGAGGTCAGAGATATCTCCGGTTTCCTGACGCTTCAGCGTGAATACGGTGAATCTCTATGGGCTAACGCAAAATCTGCGTTTGAATCACAAAACGAACTTGTTAAAGCAACTTTCGAAGAAACGCGTGATGCATTCAAATTGGCAATGACCACCGATGAAGTTTCAGAGGAAGCAGTAGAAAAAAAAGCAGAAGCTGTCCCGGCTAAGAAAGCAAAAACTAAAGCTAAGCCAAAGGCAAAGAAAACTGCTGAGTAACCTAAATACCCAAAGCTGGTATCGCAGATTAAGCACCAAGCGTTGGGTTAAGAACGGATAGCCCTTAGTGCTTCTTGAGGCGGGGACGCCCGCACTTCCTATCCAACAAACCTTGTCGCAAGGCGGATATGAGAAAGGCTTAAAAAGTGTTGCTTTTGGTGCGGTGCAATATATAATGCTGCAACGCAACAATTAGACGCTGATTGCGGGGCATGATCCATCGGCGGATAACCCTTAAAACCAACGATAGCGAACAAGCGAAAGCAAGGACTTTGAAATGAATATATTACAGAAGCAAGCAGATTTCGGTCGCACGATCTTCGAGATCAATCAGAACGCAATGCAGGAATCTTTCCGCACGCAGCAGCAAAATTGGCAGAAGTATTTAGAATTGAACAGCAGCTTTGGTCAGCGCCTTCCAGAAATCAAGGATGTCAGTGCATTCGTTGAATTACAGCGCGAATACGGTTCAACACTTTGGGAAAACACCAAAGAAGCGACGCAGGTTCAGTCAGATATCGTTAAGTCTGCAATGACGGAAGCTGGCGAAGCTGTACGTCAAGTATTCAGAAAAGACAGCGTGTAACACCGCATCTTAGCGAGCAAGTTTTAGCAGCACCATCGCAACGCAGTCTGCTTTAAGCAAAGCCCAATATGTTCCCCCGTATTGGCACTTTTGAAGGGTGAGTTTTCACCCTTCTTTCTTTTCTACCCCTTAATAGTAGACAATCGCACTTCTAAACTACCTGCACAGAGAGCGACCATGAAAATTACCGTAGACGTTGATTTAACCCCTGAAGAACTGAGAAGCTTTCTTGGCCTACCCAATGTCGAGAAACTTCAAGAAGAAATGGTAAAAAACGCTCAGAAATACCTGAAAGACGCTGGGTCAAGTCAATACAGCGAATTAATCGCAGGCGCGATGCAGCCTATGATGGCTTATCAATCTTGGGTACAAAGAATGATGGCTGGGCAAACTGGTCCAACAAAAAAAGGAGAAAATGAAACTTGAGTAACCAATCAACCAAAGGAACCGTTCTAGTGACTGGGGCTTCCTCCGGTATTGGTGCTGCATTGGCTCGAACATTTGCGTCACAGGGCTTTGCCCTTGTGCTCACTGCTCGCCGGGAAAGTCTCCTCAAAGAGTTAAGTGAGGAGCTCTCTCCACTGACAGATGTCACCTATATCGTTAGTGATCTTGCCAGCGAGGACGGCGTTAACACCCTACTTCGCGAAATTGCGACCCTTGAAATATCTGTCGACGTGCTCGTCAACAATGCGGGCATAGCTTATAGCGAAAACTTTGACTTGCTTGATGATGCTGGGATCCAACAACTGATTTCACTCAACATCACTGCGCTCTCAACCTTGACACTTCACTTCGTCAAGAAAATGAAGCATCGAGGCTCAGGTCGAATTTTAAATGTCGCCTCTGTCGCAGCCTTCCAACCTGTACCCTCTATGTCGATTTATGCCGCGAGTAAAGCGTTCGTACTTTCGCTCACGGAATCGCTATCAGAGGAACTGCGGGACACCGGCGTTAGTGTTACTGCCTTATGCCCTGGCCTGACCAACACAGATATGGTGCAAGATCTGTCAGCATCCAATGTCCCACCATTCATGATCTCCAAAGTGGAAGACGTCGCGAGGGAAGGTTATGAGGCACTCATGGCTCGAGAAGTGATCCGTATTCCCGGCGTCGCAAATCAGGCGGCGGTGACTTGGGCAAAGCATCAGCCGCGATGGCTTGTGCGCGGAATCGGTGGACTTGTATCCCGATTCGGTCCCGGGCGCAGTTAACTCTCAGCGAGACTTCCGGCTATCTCGGCCCTTGGCCGTCATCAACTTTGATAAACGTGCCTGTTACCATTTCAGATGCAGGCGAGACCAGATAAAGCAATGTACTGTCCATCTGAGATGGCTGCCCAATTCTTTTCCTTGGGAAAGCCTGACTAAAGTCACCCATCCGCTCAAGCATCCCGTCTAACATCTCGGAGGAAAATGCACCAGGCGCAATACAATTCACATTAATATTGAACCTTGCCCACTCCACCGCTAATGCTTCCGTCATTCTGACTATGCCGGCTTTGGTAATGGAATAAAGCGCAGCACCATTACCAGAATAATTAAATGCGCCTACGGATGAAATGTTAACCATTTTTCCGCCCTTTCCTGCATCCATCAAGCGTCTAGCCACTTCGCAGCTCATAATGTAGGGACCACGCAGGTTTGTATCGAACACCGAGTCGATCAGATCTAGAGACATTTTGTGAGCGCGCTGGGCATCGGGAATACCCGCGTTGTTTACTAGAATCGTGACAGTACCAAGCGCCTTCTCGGCAGACTCCACAGCAGAGACAATACTGTCGGCGTCGGTCATATCGAGTTTCACCGGGAACGCTTCACCTCCTTGCTGATTAATCTGGTCTGCAAGCGCCTTTAACCTATCTTCACGACGCCCTGTTACCGCCACCTTGGCACCACTCAGAGCTAGCACCTCGGCAAATCTTTTTCCTAAACCCGACGTAGCACCTGTCACAAGAGCAACTTTACCCTGAAGATCTGTCGAAAAATTCGGAGATTCTATATCTGTCATTTTCACATCCATTGTTGTAGTTAATTCTGCGTCACTGTTTCCTGTGTTTACGAGACTAACGCTTTTGCATTTAATAAACGATCGTCTCTTTAAGGTCGATCTCACAGAGGTCAAGAAGTAGGATCAAACAAAAAAACCAACGGGAAACATTGCTCTATTAAGTGAGATCGGTACCGGCGGACTGCTTCAATTGTTTAAGATGATTCGAAAAACGCTTGAGCAGCTCATAAGGCTGACAACCGACAACACTGAGCCCCGCGCTCACAAAAGTAGGCACGCCTGTCACACCGTACTGATGCGCCCGGGACCAGTCTTCATCCACCCTAGCACTAAACGTGCGAGCCGCGAGCACCTCCCTTGCTTCGTTAGAATCGAGACTTGTCGCCTCCACCAAGGAGGCGAGCACCTCGGGATCACTGATATTCTTATTATCTACAAAATAGGCGCGATAAAGCTGCTGATGCAACTCATGGCCGTTGCTCTGTGTATCTGCCCAACTACCCAGCTCCTGAGCTAGGCGACTATTGTATGTTTTATTTCGTTCGCCATAGGCCAGACCCTGCTCAGCCATTAAACCAACCATTTGTTTTTTGAACCCTTCCAGCTGGGCCTCACGCCCACGAAATAAATCCGTTAGGAGCCGACCCTCCAGGGGCGTTTCCGGGTGCAAAGGAAAATACGCCCACTTAATTTTAACATTCTGTTCTCTTATGAGCTTGTCAATACTAACTGTACTGAGATAGCACCACGGTCAAACAAAGTCAGTAAAAACTTCTATATGAACATCAGGTTGACTCATAACATGTTCCTAATTGCTTCTACGAATAAGATGATTTTCTAAACTCACGCGCTCTTTTGGAGGTCTATTTCTTTGGCGGCAAAGGAATCAAAACCGAAGTGCTGGCCAAATATGTCTGGTACCTCTCATCCATTCCCCATCGTTTTTTGCCGCTAACTTCCAGCATCCTAACACCAGAAATTTTTGTCAACAAAACGATGACAAATATAGGGGAGATCATGGTTGCCCACTGCCATCCGGATAATGTCGGTAAGGCAATAATAGCGATACCGAGCCAAAGTACAATTTCTCCAAAATAGTTTGGGTGTCTGGACCATGACCAAAGTCCACTGGTAATAAAACCCTCTTTATTCTCCTCGCGGAACCTACTCTTCTGTCGGTCCGAAACCAATTCGATCGTAAAACCTATCAACCAGACAATAGCTCCAACAATAGCGAAAGGCCCTATCGCTACAGGTTCTGAGGTCAGAGCTGCCATGCCTGCTGCGAGTGTGACAGTGACCCAAAGGCCTTGTAGTGTCCAGGTCATAAAGAACTGCATCGGTATATCAAGCATTTTTGAGAACCGCCGATCAGAGCCGGCAGCTTTCACGCGTGTAAACAAAAACGATCCTAGTCGAATAGCCCAAATCAAACAAAGGACTGCAATAAGTACACTCCTTGGGTCAAAATTTCCTGCCGCAATCAGCGCAAATAGAATGACAGTGACATAGGTAACGGAGCCCGTTAGATCGTAGTAGTGCTCAGTTTTCTTAAGCAGTGAAGGGATAAACACCAGCCATTGAACAAGGATTGCGAGTGCGGCACACACCGCAAACAATGGTAAACCTTTATACGTTACCCCACCTTGGCTTCCCGCAAAACCAATAAAAGTCGCGACTACCAGCGCAACAACTGTCCCTATCATGGATTCCACAATAACCTTCTTCATTAAATTCCTCTGATTTTTCTTTGTGTTAATAAAACTTAGTCACCTATAGAGGTTGTATGAAAAGGTTTCGGGCCATGTTGTATCGTTACCTGTTCAACCAACCCAACAACCTAAACGCACAAGGTGCTTTACGAATTTTTCTACCGATAGTGGCACTTGTGTTCATATCAGTGTTACCGTGCCCCAAAATTCCGATGAAATAGACCAATCGAAAGTAAACTTTACTTTCAAAGCCAATCTCGCCGCTGGATTACACCCAATAACCTCCTGATTATTCTTACTGCAGAATGTCCTTTTTCGCACACCTTACTTGCTGGAATTTTTTCGTCTAAATTTGCCTCGCTTACTTCCAAAACTTAACGGTTGTTTTACAGTCGGCTCAGTCCCTTCGGTAGCAGTGCCGCTCAGCTCTGCTGATTTTTTGTTTTCACTTTGGAAGAACGAGCTCAACGGGATTTCGCAATGATGTAGGTTTAGGTTTGCTTACGAATCCTGTTAAATAGGCGAAAAGATACCAAATAGAGAGAGACATGTACAAATTCACAAACCTTGCTTGTTTGAGTTTAATGCTAACACCAGCCATGAGCTTCGCTGACGACATCCATCCTGAAGTAGAAAAGGCATTAAAATATACTCTACCGGCCATGAGTTGTGATAGGCCTGAATTACCAGGTGCATCAAAGGACGTCGTAGACCCTGCAACCGGCAATATACAGCGCGCAGATATTGACTCTTACACTCTGGGCCGTTTTGAGCGAGCGGAGAAACGCTGGAGAAAGTGCCTAACACAATACAAAACGGCACTCATGGACGATTTTGAAAGATTAAAGAATAGCGCATCTTACGGGCTGACTCAGACTCAAGCCACAGCAATTATGCGCAACATGAAACGCATACAAAGTGCCGTCGTTTCACCGACCGGCGAGCCCGATCCACCGAATTCATAATACCGCCAGAAACACTTAGACATAAAAAAGGCGGCGTCTCTTTCGAGTCCGCCGCCTTTGTATTACTCATTTACTTAATTCATGAACGTGTAGTTGACTTCAACGCCAACAACGCGAGGTTCACTGACCTGGGCTGTCCGGCGGTAACCGTCTGCAGCACCGTGGCGAAGAATCTGGCGGATACCAATTTCATCAGTGACGTTGTTCACAAAGCCGCTAACAACCCAGCTTTCAGAGGGGCTGGTCCAGGTTGCTCGAAGGTCAATACGTTGATAAGAAGGAGCTGTATCGAGGGCTGATTCAAATGCACTGAAATTAACGTCGTCAATCCAGCTGTAGTTAGCTAGGAAGTTTACCCGACCATTCTGATCGAGCGGCATCTCATAGTTTGCATAGAAAGAGAATTTAGACTCAGGCACCTGAATCAAGCTGTTACCCTTAATATTACGGGCACGATCGGCCTCGGATGCAAGGTCGTAAATGCTTCCAGGTACAGTCGGATCCGCACCGTCAACTACAAAGAAGTCTTCTGAGTATTCACTGTCAGTAAGCGACATGTTTCCACCAATGGTCAAAGCATCTGTCGCCAACCAAATGACTTCAGCTTCCAAGCCAGTGACTTCTGCGCCTGGCGCTGCCTGCACAGACGTTGTGCTCTCAACAACCGCACACGCACTCTGAGCGCTTTGCAGTGTTGCGTTGAGGGGGCAAGCTTCTTCCGTCGCGGTATGAATACTTTCATAATCATAGTAGTAAACAGACGCATTCACCTGAAGAGTCGAGTTAAAGTACTGACCTTTCAAGCCCAACTCATAGGCAGTCAACTGCTCAGGCTCATACTGTGGAGTCTGAGAGAAGAACGCCAGATTGAAACCACCTGAACGATAACCGGTCGTAATGTTTCCGTACACTAGTACATCATCAGTCCAGTTGTAGTCCAAGTTAATTCTGTATGTGATGTCGTCGTCTTTTCGAGAGACTTCCCGGAAGGCACCGAATACAATTGGCGCGCCGTCTAACCATGGCTCTACCAAACCAGTTGGTTGGAGCGTCGCGGGGTTAATAGCGCCGCGAACGATGTTAGCCGTGAGAAGGTCTAGCCCAAATGGCGCTAAGACATTATTTGTTTCTGCATACTGCGCCAGACGCTCTTCGCCATCAACTTCATCCTCTGCGTAACGAAGACCGACTGTTAGCGTGAACTTTTCATTAATGTCCCAAACACCCTGGGTGTAGGCTGCAAATGCAGTTCGCTCTGAACGGTTAGTACTTGTCGTGTGAGACGCACCCACAGCAGGCGCGTTGGGCACGTTACCTAAGAAATCAGCGCCACCGCCCCAAAAGCTCGTTGCGACGGTAAAGCTGCCTACAGGCGCATCATTTGCCCTTGCCAAATTCTTAGCACTTTCAAAATTTGCTGGTGTGGCCCCTGCCAAGAACCCAAGCGATGGGTCACCTGGAACAGCACCTGGCGCCACAGCCGCTAGGATTCCGTCTAGACTAAATGCAGGGTTAGAGTATTTATCTCCTGCATTATAAAAATCATAGCGCTGATCAATTACAGAGTCATAAAAGAAAATCCCTGAAGTAAAGGTCAAGGTATCGCTTACATCCCAGAACAGCTGTAACTCGTGAGAAACGTATTCAGCTTCGTGGTTCACGTAGAACTGCTGGTCTAAAGTTTCGCTATAAGTATTGTCATCATCGGTGATTCGCTCATAGAGCAATGTGTTGTAACCGAACAAATACTTGAACTGTAAACCATCGCTGATATCCCATGAAAACTCTGCTTGAGTACCTTGCTGGTCAAACAACTCAGCGTTTTGACCGTTGGTGTAAGCACAAAGATCATCACCTTTGATGTCTCCTCGATCTAAGAACACACAGTCAGCAGGATCAATGGAAGAACCAAAGAACTCATTGCGCCGCTGGGTGCCATCATCAACACCGGGTCGAACATACTGAGCCGTAATATTTGCGCCAGTCGTTGGGTTAGTAAAGTTCAAAATAGGCTGACTAGGATCTACAAACTGTTGACTTGTTGGATCCGTTACCGTGGCATCGACATTTCTTAGCCCATGACTAAAACGCGTTGTATTACGCAGATTGTCCGTGTAGATGTTCTCGCCATTGAGAAGGACTAGACCACCGCCATTACCACCACCCATAACACGATCAACGTCCGCTTTATTTTGACGAACATTAAAGGTCATGTTGTCGTTGATGTTCCATTCAAGGCTTAGTGCTAGATTGGTTTCGTTACCGCTGTCGAGGTCTTCACCTACGGGGCCTTTTTCTTCTACCCAGCCATCATGCTCACGCGAGGAACCGACTAATCGGACGTTTAGCTTATTCTCAATAAGCGGAGAATTCACCATCACGTAGGCGTCTTGAGTACCGTAAGTACCTAGAATGCCTTTAGCAGAAAATTCGAACTCGTCACTTGGTTTCTTGTACAAGAAGTTCATTGCACCGCCGACCGCGTTACGACCGTACAGTGTACCCTGCGGTCCACGTAGCACCTCAATTCGCTCAACATCCCAGAATGAACCCACAGAGGCCGTATAAAGATCTTCTGAATAAACGCCATTCATGTAAGTCGCAACACCGGGGTCACCACCGAGGTTACGGAAGGCTCTGCCAACACCACGAATCGCCGAGTCATAAGGCTGAATGGTGGTCGCAGGTATTAGATTCTGCAAATCTGACTGATTGCGTATGCCAAAATCATCCATCATTTCAGATGTAAAGGCTGTAATTGAAATCGAAGTATCCTGCACTGA
>CAXRCG010000153.1:0-22899 GCA_964228885.1 Pseudomonadales bacterium
GAACTAAGCGCTGAGCTTGAGGAACGGCTGATTCGTAACAGAACAAGCAAACGGCTCCTTGAAAAACCATCGAAACGAGACATTGAAAAGTCTGAGGCTCAGTTGCTCGAAATGGAGAATCAGCACAAAATGAACTCCGACGGTGCTATCCCACTCCCAGAAAGGCATTTGATAATCAACAATACAAATAGAACTGCGGCAGATGTGGCGAATGAAATCATCGAGACGCTTAGAATTCCACGGCGGACACAAGTATGTTGAGCAATATAACTTTTCCAGACAAGATTCCTTTTAAGAATTACTTCAGTGCCAAAGATATGTTCCTCGTTCGGGCTGACCTCCTAGAGAATAATCAATCGTTTCA
Organism: Pseudomonadales bacterium; assembly: GCA_964228885.1. Lineage (GTDB taxonomy): Bacteria > Pseudomonadota > Gammaproteobacteria > Pseudomonadales > Azotimanducaceae > UBA4582. The sequence continues at coordinate 365 of CAXRCG010000153.1, forward strand.
ATCTCGGGTAGCTTCGATATGTAATCAAACGCTAATTTACCAAATGCTATTTCAGCAGCGTTTGAAAGGTCTGCCTTACACAAAGAAGGACGCGAGCGACTTCATTAACTGGGCACATGCAGGCTGGAATAAAAAAACACATTTCGTTTTTTTCATCATTGATGGTCAGCACCGACTAGTAGGTGCAACTGATATTAAGTCTGCGGAGCTAGACAACGCAGAAATTGGTTACTGGGCCGACATCAATGAACCAGGAAATGTCACAAACGCTGTACGGGTCTTGATAGAAACCGCAAATGCAACCGGGTTTTCGAAATTCACGGCTTATGTAAGAGTTGGGAACAAAAAATCTAGTCGTGTATTGAGCAGAGCGGGTTTTGAACAGTCGGTAGACAATGAAAGTCGCGAAGGATTCATGTGCTTAGAGAGGCGTATCACATCAGTTTGAAGTCCTGCCTTTTCGTTCAAGTTTCACAACAATTTGCCATAGTGACTTTCGCTGCATCTTCGGAAAACAATGTTGCTGGGTCTATCTCCTTAAATAAACTTGATGATAGTTAAAAGGAATCCACCTGTGTCATCGGTGGTTCCTGCAGCTAAAATGCCTAGAAAATTGGTAAGAATAGGATGCGCGCAAAGTCTCATTCGTAATAATAATGGGCGACGAGAAGACCTACAGCGATGACGCCGCCGAACCACGAGAATACCAAAGGTAAGTCGTAGTACAGGCAAATACCGGCGGCGACGCCGGTCGCAGCGAAAAAAGTCAGACCAATGCCGATTAAGTCCCTAGCGACACCTCTGAAAATATCTATTGGTAAGTTGAGTATTTTTCTTAAGGTATATTTGTACACAGACTCTTGATCTTCCTGATCTTCCCGCTGGTTTTTCATGCTTCTTTCCTGCAAAACTGTTACTTGATGACGCTACCATTAACGAAAAAGGAAGCCAAGAAACGTGGCCCAAGATAAACTTAGGGTATTCGTCTTCTTACCGCCCGCTCAAACGGCGAAACACCACACCACCGATGCTCAAGGTGTGCCGCAATTTAACCCTTCATACAATCCGATATTGTCAATGTGTACATTCAGACTGCTCTGGGCAAAATCAAATGCCACTCTGGCGCGTAGATCAGTTTGAGTGGCTGTAAACGTATGGCTGAAGTTTTGGGTCGTGGTGGTCAGATTATCCCGAAACTGTCCGCCACCTAAATTTACATACTGATCCAGATTAGTATCCACATAGGCCGTCATGATGCGCGCTCCATCTGCCCGGGCGTCATAACACAAGGTATATTGGTTGCCCGCAGTCACCATCACTGCGTGACTGATTTGAGCGTGCCACGGATTTATCGCACGCTCCCTAACGTCTACTCGCACCTCACCAAACGATTCGGTAATGGAATTGGTCGCAATCTCGACGGTATTCCAGTTGTTGTCAAATTGATCTAGACCTGGCGCAAAGCTGCCGCCACTGGTAATCAGATTGCCCCGACGGGTAGGGTGAGGCGCTTGCTCTGAAAAGAACATCATGTCATTGCTGACAAATCCCTGTTGATTCTGCACCTGCAGAAAATGTAGCCCCCCTTGCGATGGTGTCTGCTCAAACTCAATAATTACAATCTCGCCATCGCATGTAGGTAATGTGCCGGTTTCACAACGCACGTTACCTTCTACAGCTGAACCATTAAGAAGCAGTGTGGCCCCCGGTTGTATATGACGACCATTAATCCGCAGCGCGCCGGTTTCTGAAAGAAAAGCAAGTTCCACGTTGCGGGTCTGGGTTTGGATGGGTGCCGCCGGCCACAAGGCAGGTGGAACATTACCCATCATCGTGTTGATACCTGAACGAGCGGTGAGAGTGATCAGAAGTTCCCCGTCAGATGCCGCATTTTCAAGCTCTTCCCGTGAGAATGATTGATTCGTATTGCGAGCCTCGTAGCGACCGTTAACATAGCTAACGCCGATACCTGTCGCCTGCCCATTGGAAATTTGTACTCCTTCGCCTTGCAATTGTAGCGAGGCATCGGCTGCCGCATCCTCCAACGCGTCTAGAATCCTGCTATTCAGCGCATTCCCAGCGCTGACACTGTTCAAGGTCACCTGTCGGGCAAAACCTCCTACGAATCCAGTACTGCCCTCCAGTACCATGTCCCAGATATTTGGCGAAGCACCAGCAAGTATCCACATGTCACGCTCTGGGAAAGAGTCATCCATGTTCACTATATCCAACAGATCACTGATGTTGAGCCGGCCCTGCGGCAAGATCATCCAGCGATCGTACGCTCCCCGCCAAGTGGGTGCATCCATCCCTGTGCCGGGAGTATTGCTACTGACAAGGTAGGGCATCTTGTGGCAATCGCCACAAGTTTGCGCTCCGGTTGTTCTCCCCGCTGCATCATTAGTAAAGCTGAATTCAAAAAATCCATCTATCGCTTGTCTGGTGAGACGATTTTCAAACCCGCGCCGCTGTGCAGGTGGGTAGGGGATGTTGAGTATAAAATCAGCGAGCGCATCGCGATCCGCTGCGTCTACACGACCCAATTTATTTTCATCATTCATGGAACAACTGCTCACTTCACACATGGTTGTTGCCATGCTTCCGTCTACTAGGACTCGCGCACACGCTCGGGGATTATCCGCTGCACAGTTTGGTGTAATAGGGGTGTTGATGGACGCAGTATTCGTACCACCAAACGGGTCTCCTGGTATGCCATCCCAATGATAAGGCGCAGTGTCGCGTAAACCTCGAACCGGCATCGTGAGGCGCGGTGGTATTTGCGTGCAGCCTGCCACATCACACATCGGGGTTTCGAGCACCCAAATCAATTGATCCGTGTGGCCATCCGGGTGACAGCTTTCACAGGAAAACGTCCCGGTGGTTGATGCGTTTGCGTCATTGAATACTAGACGTCCGGCTTTCATATCTGCAGGCGTTGGGTCATCTAGGAAAATCGTGGTCGCCACAGACAGGCTATCAGGCGAAGATACATCCACGACGGACACCGAATTGTCGACGACGTTGAGTACCCACGCCGTTACCGGCGCACCATTGCTATCCGAATGTAACGCCACACCACGAGGTACCGCACCTACGGCAACCCTGCCCAGCACTGCGCCAGTTTCGGCATCCAAAGTCATGACCATGTTCGAACTGGCAGCGGTTGCAACGAGAGTTGAATCGTCAGTGCTGATCTGAATTCCGTACGGCGTTGCCAGTCCCATGCCTGCTTGAGGATTTTCCGGCGGCAACGGTTCGAGATCAAATGGGGCTGTGACGCAACCCCCCGCAGCTTGGCAGCTAACTCGGGTAATCTGGTTCAAAAAGGCGCGATTCTGCATCTGAGCTAAACCGTGCTTTTCAGTCCCAGCGCGACCATTGGCGTCATTACGCGCATCAGTTTGGGTGACAAACACACGGCCCGCGCTGTCTACGGCAAGCCCGTATAGAAGTGTACCTATACTATCGACTGTTCTGACTAGGCTGTCATTTGAGGTGTCAAATACAAACAGGTCCCGATCAGGTAAGCGTGGGTTCCGAACTATATCAGCATCATAGTTCAGAGATAGAACGTTATTGTTGGTAAAGACATGCTCGACTGCGTCGAAGGTACACTGATCTCCATCTATATTTTGGGGTCTGCAACCAGATAGTTGAGTGCGATTGTTCGATTCAAAAGGTACGACATACAGGCGGTCATCCTGTACGGTGATGGCACGAGGATCTTGCGCTCTGATGGGTAACCGACCAGTAACTGTATAGCTCTGGGCATCGATAACCGCGATTGCGTTGTCAGGACCAAGTGCGGCATAAACTTTTGAATCAGTCGCAAATGCTAGGCCTGTTGGCTCGTCAAAATCAGTGGCAAGTGTCGCAGTATCAACGGCTTGAACCGTATGTATCACATGGTGCAGTGTCGGGCTGTCCATATCTGTGTCGATTACGCTAATAGAGTCAGAAATGTGATTAGCTACCCAAACTTCCTTGCCGTCCGGGCGCACCGCCAAGCCCACAGGATCAACGCCAACGTTGATTCGCAGCACAACGTTTCGAGTTATCGAGTCTATAACGTCAACGGTATCTGCCGGTGTGTTCGCCGCATATATAAAATGGCCGTTTGCAACAATCGGTTTAACATGTGGACTTAAAAAAGTGGGGTGGCCAACGTTCTCGCTAAGTGGTGCTGCTACGCCTAGGGTATCCGGGGGGTTGACTGTACCGCTGTCAGAACCGCCGTTACCTGAATCACTGGGGGTTGCGCCACCGGTAGGTCCATCTCCGGAACCACTGTTACCCCCGGTTGGTGTCGGTGGCACTGAACCACCACCGCCGCCGCCACAGGCAGCCAACAAAACTGAGATTACCACGGTGATTAATAGGTGAACCAAAGTACCCCGCATTCGCCTTCCTCCTAGATCATCCCACAGCCTTCATTTTCTGGATCAATCAAGCTAGAAACATCATGTGATAATAAGGTTACACCGGGTCTACCTCGGATCGCAAAAGTATTCTAGTTAAGCATGCTTGAGTAACATCGCTTTGGGAAGCGATGGTTGTTGCGACCTAGGCACGTCCCTTGTGTTAACTAGGATCTTCCGGATGTATTCTGGATCGGTGATCCGAAAGCGGACCCGAGTATACCCCTTTGTACTTAACGCACAAACGCAACTGTACTCAACGCACAAACGCAATTTTGATGCGGGCGCTGGGAGAGAGTCAATTCAGCGCCTGCTCCCTTTGCCTAGCAAATAGGCAAGGGCAAGAATCACCAGTGTACCGGCCAGTCCGGGGACCACCATGCTTGCAAACACGGCATCTGTTGCGAAGAGGTCTGGGTAACCTGACTGCCAGAGCACCCAGTCAGAGGCGATGTTGGTGGCCAGCGACGGATGTCCTGACACCAGCACGATAAGCGCATCTTCGCTCTCGGGGTTCAGCCTCGCCGCTGCATTGATTGCGGGCTCGTTCGCGCCATCATGGCCGAATATAAAGTCGTCGTTACTGGTAGGTGCGTAGAGAATCGTTCCTAGCCCCCAGATATCAAACCCAGCACTCTGTCCATGCGGTGTGCGCATGGACTTCGCGACTTCTGGGTTGATCGGTGCGCTTCTTGCCCCGGCGCCGATGTGTGCGAATACAAAGCTCGCCAAGTCAGAACTGGAGGTGACCATCGCTGTTGCTGCGCTGGACGCGTACTGATGTCTAGCTATCCTAGTGCCGTCTGGACGCAAAAATCCAGCACTGTTGACGTAAGTATCGATGAAGCCATAGCCGGTCCGAGTCATTTCGAGCGGCTCAAAGACCGCCTCCCGGATGTAATCCTCGAATGCCTGACCAGAAATCTCTTCGATCAGTAACTCCAGCAACAGGTAGCTGCCCCCTGAGTAGTGCCATTCCGTGCCGGGTTCGAGGTTGACTCGTATCTCTATCTGCATCCCCGAAGAGGCCCTCGGGTTGTTCAATTCATCCTCGAGATCCGGTAGAACCTCATCGGCAGCGTAGTCGCCAAATCCTAGGCCGTCAGTGAAACCGGCGGTGTGACTGAGTAACCGGCGAATCGTCACGCCCTCATGCTTGAAATTGCTGACAGGCAATTGCCACCGAGACAGATACTTTCCGATCGGGGCATCGAGATCAGCGCGACCGTCATCTACCAAGGTCATCATGGCGTAGGCAGCTGGCCACTTGCTCAAAGAGGCTGCGGCAAACACCGTGTCCCGGTTAATGTTGCCCGCAGGCGCATCGTGAAACTCGTTCACGATCACACCATCCTCGATCATTAGCAGGGATGCCGCGCCTCGGTTGTTCACCTGCAGGTTCTGCACGGCATATTCAAAGAAAGCCGCGGTATCATCCTCAGCCACGACTGGGCTCATCCAGAGTCCACTAAAAGCAGAGTAGCCGACGAAAGCGAGCCAGACGATTACCATGATCGCGGTGGTACATATAACTTTTAACATCGTGTTTTGTGCCCTTAACGCTTGACGAGGTCAGTGACTGATACCCACTGACTGGTGCATGAATGTGGTGTCGCGCAGGCAGCTGGTCAGGAAGCCTGCGACGTCCGCACGCGAAATTTTGAGCTTGAGCCTGCGTTCACTCGTTGGAATGTCCACCTTGTAGTTGCCGACAGCCGGACCGTCGGTGAATGCGCTCGGTCGCACGATGGTCCAGGCTAACCCGCTTTCACGCACGAGTTGTTCCTGGCGCTCGTGATCCAAGAAAACGGGACGGAGCAGCAGCCCGAACATGATTCTTTTCCAGAAGAAGTTTAGGTTGCTCCAGCTGTCGCCCGTTCCCAACGTTGATTGACAAATTAACCGGTCGACACCGTGATGTTGCATAGCCTTTACGATGTACTCGGTCCCCTTAGAGCGGACGACGCTTGTGCGGGATGTCCCTGAACCCAACGTAACGACCACGGCGTCCTGCCCTGCAACTGCGTCGCAGACCTCTTCGAGCTTCATCGCATTGCCCGTCAGCCGGTTGAGCCTCGGATTTGTTATCGCTAATGCTTCGGGTCGGCGCGCGAAAGCCGTCACCTCGTGTCCATCGGCCAATAGACGCTCAACAGCAAGGCGACCCACGCTACCTGTTGCGCCAAAAACGATTACTTTCATCATGAATTCCTCAATTAATTGTTAATAACTTGACATCGTGTCAAGTTGACATAAAGAAAATTAATGTTAGATTGACACGATGTCAAGTAAAAATTCTGAAACACACGAAAGAATTCTGAAGAGTGCCTGGAAACTGTTGGCCGATGGTCAGTCGAGCGCGGTGCGCATGAGCGATATCGCAAAGCAGACTGGCATTAGCCGGCAGGCCGTGTACCTGCATTTTCCAACACGCGCGGAGTTATTGATCGCGACCGCCCGTTACATCGACGAAGTCAAAGACATCGACGCGCGCTTAGCCAAAAGTCGCAGTGCGTCAGGGGGGGTAGAGCGGCTCGAGGCGTTTGTGGAAGCGTGGGGTAATTACATTCCCGAGATCTATGGCGCGGCCAGAGCGTTTATTGTGATGCAAACTAAAGACGAAGAAGCGAGCGCCGCTTGGGCAGATCGTATGAGCGCTGTTCGTCATGGTTGCGAGGCGGCGGTGGAGGCGCTGGCGCGGGATGGCAGGCTGACGTGTTCACTCTCTACCTCAGAGGCGGCGGACCTGCTTTGGGCGCAGCTCTCGGTGGAGAACTGGGAGCTTCTGCGCCATCGCTGCGGCTGGACTCAGGCGCGTTATATCGACGTGTTGCAACGGACTCTGGGCGCGATGCTGGTCGACTGAACAAAGGTTTACTGGCGGGAGAGATTTTTGGTTGTTAATTCAGATGCGTTGTTGCAGTTGATGGCCGTCGCGGGCCCACACAGTATTCGTCAGTCACAATGCTGCGCCATCATTAGGTCTGCTTTACTAGTAAACAATCATGATATGTTATAACATCACATAATATTTTGTGTAAATTATTTTTTAAGGCATTTTCCTATGAATCAGCTACCTGTGACTGTACTTTCAGGCTTTCTTGGCGCCGGTAAAACAACCGTCCTTAGCCATATTCTCAATAACCGTTAGGGCAAAAAAGTGGCCGTGATTGTGAATGATATGAGTGAAATCAATATTGATTCAGCAATCGTTCAAAGTGAAGTCTCCTTGAACCGTAGCGAAGAAAAACTCGTAGAGATGAGCAATGGCTGTATTTGTTGTACTTTGCGTGAAGACTTACTGGAGGAAGTGACTAAGCTGGCAAAAGAAGGACGTTTTGATTATCTCGTGATTGAATCGACAGGGATATCAGAACCGTTACCAGTGGCAGAAACCTTCACCTTTGCCGATGAAACGGGTGTTTCTCTATCGGATGTTGCCGACTTGGATACCATGGTCACTGTGGTTGATGCAGTGAATTTTTTAAAAGACTACAACGAGGCAAAATATCTTCAGGACACTGGTGAATCTCTAGGTGAAGAAGACGAGCGCAGCGTCACCGATCTCCTAGTTGACCAAGTCGAATTCGCCGATGTCATTCTTATCAGTAAAACGGATTTGGCCAGTACCTCTGATATCGAGCGCTTAACCGCTATTCTTAAAACACTCAATACAGATGCGAAAATTATTCCAATTGCCGATGGCAATGTGGAAATCGATGCTGTGTTAAACACAGGTTTATTCGATTTTGAGCGTGCCCAGCAAGCACCCGGCTGGCTAAAAGAAATGCGTGGTGAGCATGTTCCTGAAACCGAAGAATATGGCATCGGCAGTTTTAGCTATGAAGCTCGCAGACCCTTCCACCCGGAAAAATTTCACGAGTTTCTGCATAGCACCGAAAAATACGGCAAGCTTATTCGCTCTAAAGGCTATTTTTGGTTAGCGTCCCGCGCAGAATTTGCAGGGCAGTGGAGTCAGGCGGGAGGTATTGCCCGCTATGGTTTCGCTGGCATGTTTTGGAAGGCTATACCCAAAACAAATTGGCCTACCGATGAAGATTATTTAGCCTCCATCAAAAAGCAATGGGTAGAACCTTTTGGTGATATGCGTCAGGAACTGGTCTTTATTGGTCAGGGCTTAAATCAAACCGCTATGACCAAAGCACTTGATGAATGCTTGTTAAGTGAAGAGGAAGTTTTACGAGGCAAGGACTATTGGGCAACTTTGCAGGACCCATTCCCTGTATGGGAAGAAGCATGAACACTGTAAACCCAGCCTAAGCATATTGGTTCGATGTTTTAGATCACAAAGAAGCAAAAGTTCGATGCTTACGCATGGTAGTGAGAACTATCTGAAACAATGAAAAGCATTCTGGTTAAGCAGTCTTGGGTACAATGGGGGCAATGCTTTTCTAGGTCTGGATGGTTATTGCCTGGTTCAGCAGAAAACGCGCGAGTTTTTTCCTGATTTAATTGTCAAAAACTTGAAGCTGCACCGATTTGGCCAGGCACTTATTCTGTAACGGGATTCGATAAATAAGGGGTTGAAACGAGGACTGTTTCTATTACATGAATGACGTCAGTTGATCTTTTGCACAGGAAGTCGTCACCGATTGACGATTGACGATTGACGAGGATCGACTGATCACGTACCTTATTGACTAAAACGTCAATAAGGTGATTGTATGACTTCCCTCGAAAATTTTAGGACGGAAACCCGGGATTGGCTTGAGGAGAATTGCCCAGCTTCCATGCGTACTCGTATGGTTGCCGGTGAAGATGTTGGTGGCGGCAGAAAACGAAAGAGCACAAACCCGGATGCCTATGTATGGCTGGAACGGATGGCGGAAAAAGGCTGGACAGCGCCCACTTGGCCTAAAGAATACGGAGGTGGAGGGCTTCCGAAAGAAGAATTTCTGATTCTATTAGAAGAATTGCAGCGCATCAAAGCGCGCCCGCCATTAGGTGGTATGGGGATCACCATGATTGGCCCAACGCTGCTTGAATACGGTACTGAAGATCAAAAAAAGCGACATCTACCCTCAATTATCAATGGGGATATTGCTTGGTGCCAGGGATACAGCGAACCGGGAGCAGGCTCAGATCTCGCGAGTCTTCAAACCAAAGCTGAATCTCAAGGCGATCACTATATTGTGAATGGTTCAAAAATTTGGACATCAGGTGCGATGCACGCCGACTGGATATTTTGCCTAGTTCGAACAAATGCGCAGGTACCCAAACACGAAGGCATTAGCTTCTTGCTGTTTTCAATGGACTCGCCAGGCGTGTCTGTAAAACCGATTGAGCTATTGAACGGCCACTCGCCTTTTTGCCAGACATTCTTTGACGATGTTGTTGTACCCAAGATCGATCTCATTCACAAAGAAAACCAGGGCTGGCGTGTTGCAACGCGATTACTTCAGCATGAAAGGTCGGGGCTAGCATCACTTGCAAGTGCAGATAAGGCAGGACCGCTTCAAAGAATTAAACCCTCTATGCCGCTGCCGGATCTTGCAAAGTACTATGCAGGTTCTAATGTTATCGCTGATGCAGTGTTAAGGGACCAAATTGTTATCAATGAAATGCAAAAGAGGGCTTTCAATCTAACGCAGGCACGAGCCGTGGCAGAATCCGAGGCCAATACGCCTGGCGCCGCTACTTCGATCTTTAATTACATCGAAGCGGAGTATGTGAAAGAGCAATTGGAGTTGCAGAACCGCATTCGCGGTACCCAGGCATTTGGCTGGGAAGGTGATTCATTTACTTCTGAAGAGATCGATATGTGCAGACTGAACCTTGAGGCGAAGTCCATATCGATAGCAGGTGGCTCAAATGAGATTCAGCTCAATATCATCGCCAAGCGAGTGCTGGGATTGCCCGACTGATGTCTGAGCCATCAACTAAACGTCGTCGATTGTCGCCGAATGAGCGCCAGCAGGAAATTCTTGATGCAACCTGCCAGTTGGTTCTCGCCGATGGTATCTCAAACCTGACCATGGAAAAGATCGCCACGGAAGCCGGCGCCAGTAAGGCACTGCTGTATAGCTACTTTCCTAACATCTCTGGTCTTCTGCAACAGCTCTACAAACGGGAACTTGGAAAGCTTCAGGCTCAGCAGCGGAAAGTGATGGAGTCGCCGCATAGTTTCGAAGATATGGTGAAGCAAACTGCAAGCATTAATCGGGTGAATCAGAATGAACGGCAGTTATTGGTCAAACGCCTGGAAGGCGATCCGTCTGTTAGAACAGCGATGTCAAAAACTGACCGAAGAGCGCGAGCTGAAGCGGTGAAGTATTTGTGCGATGAGATCACAAGTAGCTACGAAATTCCTGCTAACGTTGCAGTAGAGGCGGTAAAGCTTGCGCTCAGGTACGATGAAAAGGAACAGTTGAGTAGTCAGAAAAATGAAATAGATCGAGATGAAATCTGGGGCGCCATGATGGTCGGTGCCATGCAGGAACTTGAAAAGCGGTTCGGTAAAAAGAATAGAGAATAGAAAACGGAGGTGTTGATTCATGACGGCAGTAACCACCGGCCCACTTTGGGCTGCACGAAACTGGAACATCAACGATGGTGAAGGCAGCATTCATGACGATGATACAGCTGCTGAGCTGGGATTCAGGGGCGGCACCGTCGCAGGTGACATTCACATGAATCAGTTTCCGCCGGTATTAGTCAAAGTATTTGGCAACGAATGGTTCGAACGAGGCAATCTTTCACTTAACTTCAAGAATGCGACCGTGGATCTTGAAAAGGTGCAGGTATTTGCAGAGGAGCTAAAGCCTGGTGAGAACCAAGTCAACGTGTGGATGAAGCGTGATGACGGCTTATTGGTTTGCTCGGGTACAGCAGCGCTTGGAGATCATTCGAAGTCGGAGCTAAGAAGTCTCGACTATCGCCCCTGTGATCCTGAAGATTTAAGAATTCTGAAAAAGGTAAAACCGGGCATGAGTCTTGGCACCTACGACATTGTTGCGACTACCGACAAGCAGTTCGAACGTTATGACAATAATCTAATAAGTGATCCCATGAGTTGGTACAAAGCGTCTTCTCCTTGGGGTGATCCTGTTGCTGCGCCCTGTACGATTCTGGAATTCCTCTGGGCTAATGCGATGAAGGGGCTTGGGCCTCTGGTAGGTGAATCAACCGGTCTTTTCGGTGCGATGGAAATCGGCTTTGCCAATGGCCCGCTTATTCTAGGTAAAGGTAAGAAGTACAGAGTGGATTGTGAGGTGGTCTGCGTCAGCCAGAGCCCGAAGACAGAGATTGTTTGGTATGACTCACATGCATTTAATGAATCCGGTGATCTTGTTGCAACGCTGCGTATGCAATCGCGGGCGATGAAGGCATCATCGCCGCTTTATCAATAGTACTGGCAGAGCTCGGAAAAAGTCTGCCTACCCTTACACAGCAGAAGATGTCGCATTTGCCGCAGCCAAACGAGGGGTGTCTCTGTCGCGGTACGCAAAGGATACGCTGGGTCGGCTCGCAATCGCATCCGACGGCAGCGACTTAAAAGCCTCCGTAAATTAAGAATAAAATACTGATTCCAATATTATTTTTGCTGATTCCTTTCGCACTTAATCCGTAAACAATAAAGCGGCTGGCGATGCTGTTAGTAGACACTGGATGGCTGTTGTCTTTAAAGCTATTGATCGTTTGGCTTACAGGAGGTAGCGTCGATCACTGAGAACCTTTTCAGCTTGTGTAGGGCGATTTTAGCTTGTCAATTCAGCCGAGTTTTAGGAACCAATGCTAGTTGCGGGGTAAAGCGGTGGTGGTTGCGTTTCGATGTGATAGCCAAATCAGCATGGGCGAGCGGATGGTCAATGTCGTCCTCTCGAAACCCCAGCGCCTAATCGAGTAACGAAATTATCATCGTCCTCAAACCATGTTGGTTATTGGCTATTAAAAAGGATCTCTGCGTCAGCGTGGCTGTAAACTTGACTGGACTTCAGCAATTACTATCCTTGACCATTGTTCAGAACATGTGATTTATTTCCCTAATACTCAGAAAATATTTGTCTTTGATCAATTAAGCTTGCAAAAAATATGCAATGTTATTGGGTTTATAGTCACAGGTATGAATTGTGAGCCGATGTTTTGCAAGAGCAGTTGATACCGACAGCAACTAACTGAACCTTATGCATCGTCTAATTAGCTTAACTGGAGATTGATATGTGCGCCTCGGTAAAGGAATTAGTTAAGACAAGTAACGCACATCAACTTGCGTTTTTGAGCGTCATCATTCTATTAAATGCGTGTTCTGAACCCCAGCCAGATGGGCATGTATACCAAATGAACGGCGTCGGGATGACTCTCCCTGCAGCAGGCGTTGAGATCGCGTTTCTGCCTGGTCAATCGAGAGCCGAATTCTTCTATGAACCGCTCAAGGAAGCTTACGTCTACGCGACCGCAGATCTCGGAACGGAGCTAGTCCCTGTTTGCAATCAAGCAAAGACGCTTTTAACTGATTTGCAAGAACTAAATGACAATGCGCTGCGAGAGCTACAAGGTAATGGCAATCTTCCAGCCACAGCAGATGCTTGTTTAAATATGTGTACCCAGCGTATAAGTCTTGAGGATCAGCGGCTACAAGAAAGACAACAATTGGTAAAAACAATCGCCCGATTCAATGCTGAAATTGCAAATGCACGAGAAAATATCAAGATCCTGCAGGATTCACGTTCTGAAAAAGCAGGTGAATTGGGTCGTCGTTTAGCTATATTGGAGAGCGCTCGCGAAAATGCGCTATCAAAAGGCGCAAGGCAGCTATTAAGGGAGCAAACTGCCAAGATTGGTTTCCTAATCGACGAACAAGTCAGGTACGACACAGGAAAAAGGGTCAGGGTCACTTTAATCAATGGTTCTGATTATGCCCTCGAGAAGCGATCTTACTCTGGAGGGCCAACCCTGCAAGGCTACTACCGTGGGGTAAAAATAGTAGAACAAGAGGTCCGAATACCTCGCTATGGCGAGCCAGAGACCCTGCAAGATGAATTCGGTTTTATTCTGGGCTACTTGGTGCCCCCAGGAGATAGCGTGGTCCTCGGTGATGATTCTATTAGCGATTTCCCGGGGCTGTCAGTCTCTACTCCCGAAGGCAGACTGCTGGCTCGTGAGCGGGGCTGGACAGGTAACAGCAAAGGTTTCATCCTCCCCGATGAAATTCGGATCAAAGCATTTTCTCCAAACCTCTTCGTCATTCCTGACAAGGACGGCACTAGGACAGGTTCTACGATCACCTACAAGCCGAAAAAGGTCGACTTTCGGGCTGAAGCTGCAGCAAAGGGGTTGCCTCAGGATGCAGAGATATCGCGCCTTAAGCAACAAATCGACAAACAATCGTATCCGGAAGATGCCCAGATCAATGAGCAGAATGCTTTGATCGCGAGCTTCAATAAACAGAAAAAACAAGTCAACGATGAGTTTAATAATAGTGCGCTTGCAAACCAAATCAGCCAGCTCACCAGCAGCGAAAGGAGTTGCCGTAACGCTAGGGACGCGTTTGCTGAAATTGAAGGCGTAAGTAAAAACCTGTCTGAAATTGAGGCGAACTTTTCAAGTTGTGGCTCAGAGCTTCTTGAACCTAGGGCGGTACTGACCGGTGTAGCTGAATTAAACCACTCTTATTATGCGGGGATTGAAACACCGGACATTTCAAGTCGCTATACGACGAAGGCAGCAGCCCTCGTCATGTCTAAACTCAGCAAAAGTATGGAGAAAACCACCCTGACGGGAATCAATGGTGACTACACGATCGTAGATGGCGTCGACCCGGACACGCACATTGCGTTGGTGGGCTGGAGGTCTGAATTCGGGCAGTCTTTCTGGTTCCAACCATTAGTCTCATTAGGTGCGAAAAAGGATTTGACATATGCCACCGCCGAGGACGGCGCTTTTGGAGACTACATCGAAAAAGTCATCTCGTATGGTGACGCGGTCAAGTCTATAGATGATCTGGCTCTCCGTTTAACCCTCGGGGGAGCCGAAGAAAGGAGCCCTTTCACGATGAAAACGGAATTTAAGAGTCTCGCTGAATCAGCCGCTGAAAACCTCTTATCCCTAGAGTCTGAAGCCTCCGAAGAGATTTTCGATGAGGGCGAAACAACGACCGAGATGTCCCTAACCTGCGAACTCTAATCATGTGCGAATATCAATAAAATGGTTCAGGGCTCAAAAACTTCCCGTGCTATTTTATAGTCACTCGACGTAAAGCGCAGAGTTAAAAGCGAGCGCATTTTAAGGACAGCATCGTTGAAGCAAGCTGCGCGCGATCGTAAAACATCATTGAGAATGGCCGATAAATCCAGCGTGTTTGATATAAGGTAGGTAGTCAAGGCGTTCGATCACGCGCTGAACAGACAGCCACAACCAAAGCAACAATGTACAAATGGGAATATACATCGATGAAATTTGGTCTCTTAAAAAAAGTGCTTGTGTGCGTTTCTCTACTCGGCACTCTACATCTTGCCGCTGAAGAGAGCGGCCATACAACGGAACTAAATGGCATCAACTTGTGGTGGCAAGATTACGGGAATTCTAGTCATCCACCTGTGCTACTCATCATGGGGTTGAATTCGAACAGCAAAGTTTGGCCCGAAAATTTCATCCAAGGCATTGTCGATGAGGGGTTTTACGTCATTGTCTATGACAATCGTGATATCGGTAAGAGTACTTGGATGACCGAGGAACCTTGGCTCGTAAGCTTTGTTAAAGTGTTGCCGACTTTTCTGATAGAAGCATTTGTTGACGGTATCTTCACTTTTATCTTTGATGAAGACGGTCGCTTTAATATGGCGAATCCTGCGCCAGCGGAATACAACTTGAACGACATGGCCTTAGATGGCCTTGCATTACTAGACCATCTTGAATTGGAAGCTGCTCATGTCGTCGGCGCTTCAATGGGTGGCATGATCGCGCAAGTGATGACCCTTAATTATCCAGAAAGGGTGCTTACCTTAACAGCAATCATGTCAACGCCAGGGTTTGATACCGATGATTTGTCAGGGCCGCATCAAAAGTTTAAAGATGCCATGAGGGCATCGATGATTTTAAATCTGTTAAAAAAAGAAGAAGATGCGCTCGTTGTCATCGAGCGCGCGTTGACGGGATCGCGTTTTCCATTTGATGAAGCACTCTTCAGAAGTGAAGCCAAAAAAAGAATTCAACAAGGGATCAATACCGCTAACGCGCAGATAGCGGCAGTCGGCGCTAGTCCCAACCGATTTGATCGCTTACAAGAAATTAAAAAACCAACCCTGATAGTCCATGGCTCCGAGGATCCTCTGATACCCATTGATCATGGCTTGTCCCTAGCAGAGAACATCCCAAATGCTTCCAGCATGATTATGCTCGGTGTGGGGCATGAGATACCTGAAGCATTAGCGCCGAATCTTGTAGCGAGATTAAAATCCCACTTCAGTCAGGTTGTAGCCCAGCGGGGTGATTGATCAATACAGCCTTTTAGCCTTCTTCTAGCACCAGTGACATCAGTCTATGCGGCAAGGTGGTTGCTGGCGCTCACAAAGTATCTTCGTCGGAATCCTCGCTGATGCCTTCAAACAGCGGAGAAGACAAGTAGCGCTCGCCCGTATCTGGTAACATAACGAGAAAGGTGCTGTTGTCCGGAGCGTCTTCGGCCACCGTCAGTGCGGCAGTGAGTGTCGCTCCTGCCGAGATGCCAACAAAGATACCTTCCTCGCGTGCAAGCCTGAGTGCATTCGCAATAGCAGCGTCGTCCGAGACAGCGACGCATTGGTCAGCGAGATCTCTGTTTAGCACGCTGGGAATAAAATCCGGCGTCCAACCCTGAACTTTATGGGGTGACCACTCTCCACCAGCGAGCAAAGGCGCATTCTCAGACTCTGCGGCGATGATTTTTGTCTCAGGTCTGGCCATTTTTATGGCTTCACCCGTCCCTGTAATGGTTCCGCCGGTTCCCCAACCGCTAACAAAGTAGTCAAGGCGTTTGCCTGCAAAGTCGCGGAGTATCTCTGGCCCCGTGGTGTTTCTGTGGTACGCCGGGTTGGCATCGTTTTCAAACTGGTTAGCAAGGAACCAGCCGTGTTTTTCTGCCAAAACTTCTGCCTTTTTTACCATCCCTGAACCTCTCTCTGCGGCTGGTGTAAGGATCACCTTGGCGCCCAGTGCCTTCATGATTTTGCGTCGTTCAATAGAAAATGAGTCAGCCATAGTCGCAACGAAAGGGTAGCCCTTGGCGGCACAAACCATTGCAAGCGCGATGCCTGTATTACCTGACGTCGCTTCAACGACTGTTTGACCCGGTTTGAGCGTGCCGCGGCGTTCGGCGTCTTCAATAATCGCTATGGCAAGTCTGTCCTTAACAGACGCGAGGGGGTTAAACGATTCGACCTTGACATAGACTGTGTGGTTAGACGGAGCAATGCGATTAAGCTTTACAACAGGAGTGTTGCCGATGGTGTCGAGTATGCTGTTGTAGATCATGTAGGTTGCCGCTGATGATTGAGTTGAACAGCAAGGATAAGCAAATGCCTCGCTGGTGTCATCTCCAAGTGTTAAGGAAGAGCGTGTTGAATCACTCTAAACTCAAAACAAGCGTTATTCATGTTAAGTCGCAAAAGGATCGATTGATCGCCCACGAATACAGAATAAAGAAATAAAGCGTGTCTACCGCAAAGCGCTTGGTTTCGTCGGGGATTTTTGTGCGCATTTTATTAGAACACGCCACAACTTGTTTTCAATGGCACGAATCTCAGCTAGCAGATTTAATCGATTGGCCAGTAACTGCGACCTATTCACGACTGAAAAAATAACACTGACATATCTACTGGTAAGGTTGAATGATATCCGCGGTGATCATGACGCAGGCTGCGAGCTCTTTGTTCTTGGTCTGCTGGAAGGCGTTGAAGTTTCCAACAACCATTTGCCAGGAGTAGAAGTAATCCTGGCCGTCAATAGGCACTGTGAAACAGCTAAAGCCGATAGGTACCATGGCGAATTCACCCTCGTATTCACCTACAAGGTGACGTTCGATAAAATCGACGTAGGCATCCCTCTCTTCAATCAATACCATGTCGAAGAAGGGGACGGCGTCTCGACCTTGCACATCAATTTGGCTGAGGATCTGTGCTGGAAAGAGGCCGCCTGTCCAGCGTGCGTTGATCTCGGTAACGATAAGGCTGCCGTCCTTCCCAATGAAGAAATCAATACCACAGTTGCTGCCCTCGTCAGTCACGTAACCATGGTGTCTCGCATATTCGCCCACATGAAGCAGTGCTTTGGCCTGTTCTTCAGTAACAGAGACCGAGTTCCCTATTAGGTTGCCGACCCATAGGCCATCGGCGAAAAGTATCTTTCGGATGTTCGCGATCCTGATGTCGTCCTTAGAGACCACTAGGTCCACCGTCATTTCAGTGTAGCTTTTTAGATCCAGGCGTTCCTGCAGCAGAATCACCATGTCTTCATCGTACTCGGCCACGTACTCCTGGATGGCTGTGATGTTATCGACAGCAGTGACGTTTCGAGCGCCGGCAAGCCCTAGAAGCTTTAGAATAATGTTGTTTTGGTGCTTGTTAAAAAAGTCGGCAACGGATGCGCTCGCCAGCTCCGCTTTCGTGGTCACCAGCGTGTCTGGGACCTGTATTCCATAGGCTGGGGCATTTTCGGCAAAATGTTTCTTGGAGTTGACGTTACGGTTTATGGCGAGAAGATCCGCGTTTTGGTGAATCAATTTGTTGGAGCCGCTCGACATATAAAGGTTGGCGACATCGGTGAGGGCAGGGTTGTCTTTGATGTAGTTCGCAACGGACTGATAGTAGGTGTCTTTAGGGTGATAGCTGAAGTGTTCCGTAGGGACGACTTCATTTGTCATCCTGCAGAAAAAATCATGATAACGCAGCAGCATTTTCTGCCAGCTAGGCTCCTGGTACTCGTCATAGAGAGCAAGGTGATCCCTGCCGTGACCAACACAGGCCAAGGCAACCTGTAGCATAGCGGTTAACTCAATGTTTGACAGATGGTCTGCCTGTTGTTTTTCAGTTAGTTCTTCAAGATCAAAGAACAGCGAGCAGTCATCCCCGGCCATCGCATAAAGGGATGAATAGTGATCGCCAGGGAAATAAGATCCAGCCTTCATATGGCACTCCAATAGGTATCTGTTCAAGTTTATGTCGAGTTACGGTTCTGGTATAGCTTCGGTGACGACCCGCGTTTAAGCTTTCTTAAAGTAATCTAAGCTTTAAATTTGTGCTATTTATACAATGGATGGCTGCACTATCGTTTAAGCGGACTGTAGGATAGTAAATGTCGATAAGTACTTTAAACAACATTATTCCGAGATTGCTAAAGTGTCTTGATCAGATTTTTCTCACATCAGCAAGTCCGCGGGTCGCTTTTGGGTAGAAAATGGTCAAAGTATAAGTGAGACGACCATTGTAGTTTAATCGTGCAATGCCCTTGTCTGTGCAGAGCAGAGTTATAGTGTCTTCTCTTAGGCTGCGCCCTGCGCGATCAAGGTCTCGATAGGGTCACCATTCTCATAACGCTCTAGTAGACGCTCGGGATTGAATTCAACACCGATCGGGTTCTCCTGAAACGCGCTGGAACCTATGAACGCGTTGGCTTGCTCGATTGTCGTAAAGTTGTCGACCTGTAGCTCGATCTGGTTACCATCGGGATCGTGGTAGTACAAAGAAGTCGTGGGTCCGTGATTTATGCACCAGTACGGCTCGATGTGATTTGATTTCAGCCGAGCGAAGGTTCCCAGCAGCCCACCCAAGTCCTCGAAAGTAAACGCAATGTGATCGACCCCTGCGGTCGGCTCACTTCCAATCGGAGCATCGGGCATATTGATTAGTGCGACACGATGATGTTCGTCGTCGTACGTCATGAAACAAAGAAAACCATTTTCAAAGACGGGTTTCGCGGCTAAAACGCATTGATACCAGCTGCTCATCGCATCGAAATTTGGTGTACGCAACACAAAGTGCGCGAGCTTGGCGGGCGGAATTGCTTGCTCTCGTTCTACTGTTCGATTTGCAGAAATTTCTGACATGCGGCGTCTCCTGGGTGTGTGTCGCTTCTATTTGATTGTTGGTAGTACTTGCTGTGCTTTTCTGGATGCAAACAACCAGCCGCCGGTGGTATGTTGATAAATATCCTCGTACTCGATTAAGGCGATAGGTAGTGGTTGCGAATTCGTATCGCTGTTTGTCCATCGATACATGGTGAGTAGTGCGGTTCCGAGTATGCGATCAGCTGATTCTCGCTGTAGCCGCAGATTGGTAACGGCATGACGTGTGTTGTGCGCCGCGTTCGCACGCTGCGCCATGGCAGCGGCTATGGCATCCCGCCCTTTCAGCGTCGCCAACGGTGATTCAAATGCACCGTTCTCCGTAAACAGCGCTGGAATCCGCTCAGCACCGCCATGATCAATCAAATAGCTGAACTCTGTGACCAGAGCGTCTATGCCCGTCCGGGTCTCAGCGTCTATCACGTTCATCGCACACCTTCTCCGTTGTCGATCTGAACCATTATCCCATTTATTTGTCAACTGTCAAATTATACGATATATTATTTGCCTCTAGACAAATAGAAGTTGTTATGAAATTAAATGCTGTTGCAAAAACTTCTGTCGAATATCCGGATAGCAAATCCGAAAAGTCTCGGCGCACGCAGCAAAAGCTTGTTGAAGCTGGAATAGATTTGTTTTCGACCTATGGTTATGACGCAACCACGACGCGCAACGTGGAATTGCGGGCTAAGGTTCAGCGTAATCTTATCTCCTATCATTTCGGTGGCAAGGAGGCATTCTGGAAAGCCTGCATGACCAAATTATTTGGGCGCTTCTATGAATTGCTATTGCCAGCATTGAGCCAGGCAAAGGATATCGAACCGAGTGAGCGTACCCGTTTCTTGATCCGTCAGTCTGTGCGCGCGAGTGCGGCGCATCCAGAAGTCATGCGCATCATGTTCGATGAGGGTCGATGTGATGACTGGCGACTAGAATGGATCGTTGAGCGTTACACCCGCAAGCTGTTTAGCGCCGTTAAGGAATTGTTGGATGACGGGCAAGCATGTGGAGCATTGCCGGCACTGACTCACCTACAGTTTTATTATTTGCTTGTCTCAAGTGGGGCGATGTTCGCGATGGCGCCGGAATACCGTTTGTTGTCCGGCAAAAACTCATGCGAGGAAGCCAATATAGATGCTCAAGCGGAGGCGATTGCACAACTGCTAGCACCGGGTTCAAGCGGAAGAAACTTATGAGCACCATACAAACCGATGTGTTGATCGTGGGCGCTGGCCCCGTTGGCTTGTTAACTGCGCTTCTGCTTGAGAAGGTTGGGCTCGATTATCTTGTGGTAGAGCGCCGCCCGGCATTGCACATAGCCCCTCAGGCACACGTTATTACTAGCCGCTCATTAGAGATTTGTCGCAGCATCGGCCTCAGCGATATGCCCATCCGTGCTGCTGGCCCGAAGGCGTTGGATACCGTTAACATACGCTGGGTAGACCGCTTAGCTGGCCGAGACCTAGGGTTGTTTAGTTTGGTGAGTGACCCGGCTGCTGTTCAGCGGATGATGTCCAACTCACCGACACCTACTACGAATCTCAGTCAGGACAAATTCGAGCAATTGCTTTTCGACCAGCTCCCGGACTCCGCAAAAGTTCGTTTCGAACATGCTTGGCAAGACTTTGAGCCTTCCGCGGAAGGGTGTACCTCCACGCTGATTGGGCCAAAAGGCGAGACAGTGGTTGTAAAATCGGACTATCTCATAGGGGCCGATGGTGCTGGTAGTCGAGTACGCAAGGCAGTCGGCGCAAATATGGTCGGACCAGACAAGCTCCAGACGTTCATCAATATCCATTTCACCGCTGATCTGCGCGAGCTACTGAGCGGGCGTGAGGGGATACTGTATTGGGTGATGGAAAAAGAGTGTGAGGGAACATTCATCGCCCACGACATCGACCGCAACTGGATCTTTATGAAGACAGTCGATGCTGATGAATCGATCGATCCAATTGATGAGAAAAAATATAGCGCACTACTATACAAGGCCATCGGGGCCGATGTGGACGTCACAATCAATAGTATGAATGCCTGGCGCATGACCGCTCAAATCAGTGATGCTTACCAATCCGGTCGGGTATTTCTCGCTGGAGATGCGGCCCATCGGTTCCCACCCACCGGAGGTATTGGCATGAACACGGGTTTTCAAGACGCCCATAATTTGGTGTGGAAAATTGCTATGGTTGAGCGCGGTCTTGATCCAACTCTGCTGGATACCTACCAAGTTGAGCGCAAGCCTGTCGCTGAAATCAACACGGAAAAGAGTCTGGTAAACGCCGTAAAAATGTCGGAAGTTGCACGAGTCTTAGATGTTGATGGCGACAAGCAAGTCAGCATGTCTGATTTGGATGTGGTTATGGCAGACCCAAAACGTTGCGCTGAGGTACAAAGAGCGATCGATGGGCAGGCTGCACATTTCAATATGTCCGGTCTCGATCTTGGCTTCTGTTACACATCGAGCGCAGTGAGAACGGATGGCGTTCCACCACAATCAGATGACCCGGTATCGCGCTACCTGCCATCCGTAACTCCAGGCGCGCGCTTACCTCATGCCTGGCTGTCGGCTGGTGAAACTCGTAAATCGACTCTAGATCTGATTAGGTATGGACACCTTGCAGTACTTGCGACTGCACCGGCCATCGACATAGAAGAAGCTGTAGGCCGTATTCGTGAGTCGGGTTATCCGATCGACCTTGCGGTCATCGGCACGGGAGCCGACCTCAAGCCGGAAGACAATTCGTTCCATGAATTGTTCAAAGGCAAAGTATTGCTCGTCCGTCCTGATGGTCACATTGCAGCGCGTTTCGAGCCCTCCTCTGCAGCACGTGAACTAGTCGATGTGGTATCGGCCTTATTTCCGCGCGCGCAGGCCAGCTTAAGTTGATGGATACCTGATTCAGCGCCACCGGAGATTTCAGTGCCCCAAGGCCTGACGGATTGGCCGTTGAATGCCAAATTAATAGCGGTTGTATACCTTCACTGTGTAATACAGGTTCACCAGCTCTTTGCGTTCTCCGTCGACAATAAGCGGCACGAAGCGCGTATTTCTTAGAAATGACCCT
>CAXRCG010000154.1:0-13996 GCA_964228885.1 Pseudomonadales bacterium
ACCATGGTGACCGGCCAAGGCGAACTGCAGTCGAGTTGGCATCGGTCACTGTGTGACAAATAAATCCACCCATTGCTGGCGTAATCAGGATGAAGTTCTACATCTAGCATAGACCCCAAAACCGCAAAACTGCCACCCACCTGTAAGATCTCTGACCACACCTGGGGAGTCCCATCAACTAGGGGTCCTTGCTGTCCCGAAGTATCAATCACTGACAAACCACGGACCTTCTCTACCAGTAGAATTCGTCCGTCAGGCAACGGCTCAATAGAGTAAGGCCCCTTACCAACCTCAGTAATGAGTTCAACCTTGAAATCGTGATGCTGTGATTCAACGACGTGTTCCGGAATTGTGTGAGCATGGGAGTTAATAATGCTCGGCAGCTCCTGTCGTTGCTCTATCACATAGAGTGCCAGCGCTTTGACCATTGGCTCGGGTAACTGCGCTGACTTAACCAGACCAGAATGCTGAACAAGTATGCGATTGGTGAGCTCATCAGCAGAATCGTCAGTATTATACTGTGTGAGCAGGTTAGGTCCGTTTCCATTAGCGCTATGGCAAGACGCACAGTGATCGAGAAAAGTAATCATGGAAGGCTCGCGCGTATCGCGTGTCTCCATATACCAGAAACCTCCGAACACGGCCATAGCGCCAAGGCTAAACAAAACCAGTAGGATCTTAATTGCCTTGCGCATATATATCTTTCACACGTGTTAGACCATCAACCGAACATTGCGTTTCAGGGGTATTTATGGGTTAAGCCATCCGCATCACAATGATTACATTTTGTAAGGTTTCATTGCCGTAGCGATATCTTGGTCTGCTGCGGCAGTGGGCAGATAGGTAGGAGCAACCCGTTTTTGCGACTGTTGCTCATAGGCATAAGCAAAAGCCAGAATCTCAGCATCCTGATTAGCCGTTCCTATAAAAGAAACACCAACCGGTACATTTCTAAACGCCCCCATAGGTACTGTGGCATGAGGGTAGCCCGCCCGCGCTGCTGGTGAACCATAACCTGGCCAGGGGCTTGGCCAGTTATCACCATTAACCGCATCGATAACAGGCGCAAGGACGCCAGAAGGTGCTACTAGCACGCTGACATCATTTTCAGTGAGAAGTTTATCGACACCATCTTCTCGTGAAGCCTTGAGAACCATCTCAACTGCTTGCTTGTAATCATCGCTCTCTAAGGTATCCATGATTTCGGCCCCCTCCATGATCGACTGATCAAATAACACCAGTTCAAGCACGGCATTGGTGTTATTAAATTCAATAACTTCTGCCAGCGTGCGGGCTGTCACCTCGTCAGGATCTGTGCCCGCAAGATACTTATTCAAACCATCTTTAAATTCATATTTAAGGAGGTTGTAGGAATTTACTCCCAGCTCTGATGGCGATGCAGGTCGTTCTTCGATATCAACCAGCACTGCGCCGGCCGCCTCGAGATCAGCAAGTGCTGCCTTGAACAACTCATTCACTGCTGCATAAGAGCCAACAGCAAATTTAAGTACACCTATACGCACACCCCTCAAAGCATCCTTATTTAGACCAAGGGTATATGGGTTGCCCTCGGATTGCGTCATGGCATCCATCATCATGGCAGAACCCATCACCGACTTGGTCATTGGACCCGCTGTATCTTGAGTGTGGGATATTGGAATAATGCCTTGCTGAGGCACGAGACCAACAGTTGGTTTAAAACCAACTAGACCATTTACATTCGACGGACAGATAATTGACCCATTGGTTTCGGTGCCCACGGTCGCTGCGGCCAGAGAGGCGGCTCCTGCAGCGCCCGAACCAGAACTTGAACCACAGGGGTTTCTATCGAGAACATGGGGATTCTTAACCTGACCACCTAGTGAAGACCAGCCTGACATGGAATCTTCAGAGCGAAAGTTGGCCCACTGACTTAGATTGGTCTTACCCAGAATAATAGCGCCGGCTGCTCGTAAACCGTCAACCAAAGGGCTGTCAACTTTTGCATAGTTATCTTTTAAAACCAAGGCACCCGCCGTGGTTGGCATGTTATCAACTGTACCAATGTTGTCCTTTAATAATATCGTTACTCCATGCAATGCTCCCATGACATCGCCTTCTGCGCGCATCTGATCGAGTTTTTTGGCTTCATTCAGTGCATCAGGATTAACGGTTAAGACAGATTGCAATGTTGGGCCAGCTGTATCAATTAATGCAATTCGATCAAGGTATGCCCGAACCAGCGCCTCTGAGGAAATTTTGCCAGAACTTACCGCCTCAGCAATCTCAGGTAACGTTCCAGCGATAACGCCCGTAGGTTGAAAATTAGCAACCGAGGCAGGTTTCACCATAGGCTCCGCATCTTGCGATGCAACGGGTTCTGATTTTTCGCCACAAGCACTGGCAAAAATTAGTGAGGCAGTTGATATAGCCAGAAGGCGTTTTTTATTCATGGAATCCGACTCGATTAATTAAGCTGGAAGGCAGATAGTAGCAAATCTGTTCACTATCACCGTAGAAATTTTTAACGGACTTACCGTTGACTATTCCCCCCAAACCTCTATCAAATAGAAAGGCGTAGCCGATTAAAGCCTTTCATTGCCGAGTTCGAAAACTTTAAGCGTTAGGCTACCGATAGTTTTGCAAGGTACGATGTCCACTTCTCGCAATAGCGTTGAGCTTTCAGTTCGAAGGCCGCAATCGGGTCCAACTCGAACCACTAATTCAGGCAGCGGATGGCGCCTGTTGCTGTCCCCAAATCAGAGGTCGGTATGAAGGATTCATAGCTACGACAACATTGCGCCTGAATTCACTATAGAGACCAACCGTTTAAAGCGTAGGCGATCCCTGTATCGACGAAACCCTGAACGGCCAAAAGCGTACCTGTGATGAGCACGCCGAGTACAGAACCGATCATGCCATTGTCTGCCCTGTACCCGAGAATAGAAGTTGGTTTATAGACAATCTCTTCAAAGTTCACATTCTCGTCGAGTTGCCGCAAAATATTTTTAATACCAGTCGGGTCGAACCCTGCGCCAAGATGGCCGGCCGCGTTAACAGCGCCGTCGATTTCTAGCTCAAGCAGGTGATTCAGCAGATTAGAGCGAACTGCGTAACTCTGCTGCTGCAATTGAATGGCACGATACATGGCAAAACTGCCAATAAAAGCGATGACGATAATCGTCGAAACCAAGACAATAATTGTTGAAACATGGTGGGAGGTTTGAGTCCACGCCAAAAAATTCAAAAACGCCACACATAGGAAAGAAAAGCACAAAAGAATAGAAGTATAGCTTTGCACTCTGTAGAGATACCTCTGCCCGAAGGATCTAATGACTTTTCGGGCATCCATCCAGGCACCCAGGCCTAGGGGATCAGATCGATCGAAAGCGTGCTTATCAGCATTGTTCACCGCCTGATCCATCAGCATCTCATCCAAGATGGCATTAGCGGTTCTTCGACGTTCGAAATCGAACGCGCACATTAGTCCAAAGCCCATAATGCCCATGCCAGACAGAATCGCCAGATAGGTTCCTAGGTTAACGAACATCATCTCAGGCGATGTGCCGAAGATAGCGGCTCCCGACTCGTATTTAGACATCCCCAGCGCGAACAGGATGAATAGCACTGAACCAGCCACTAACAAGTTATGCCAAGCTGGCACTTTACGGCTGTAGGCCTGATCTAGAATATCTTTTACACGTTCTTTCAGATTTGGCCTTTCGAGGTTCGTCTGCTGCAATGTTAGCTTACTACCGGATAATCGATCCGCTTCTTCTAGTTCAGCTTCCATCAGACCTGGGAAGTTTTTAGGATCGCTCCACCCTCTCGCGATGAGTTTCTTCGCCGTTTTGTCAAAATGCCAGTCCGGCGCTGGACCTGAAATAGCGGCATATTCTGTATCGGTGAAGTATCCATATTTAACTGAAATAATAAGGCGACGACAGAAAAGAAAAGCGTAGGCACAGACCATTTGTAGAGGATCAATGCCGCCCAACGTCGCCACGTCAGACAAGACTACCGTCACCATTCCTAAAGTCACCAACCAAGAGCAGGGATAAACGACCAGCCATGAAAACAAAATAAATAGCAGCGGGTTGTACCTCGCAGAGAGCACCATTAATCCCCTGTGCTGACAGACGTTCCAAGCGCGCACAAAGGAACGCTCAATCAACAAAGCCGCGATGGGAGACACAAAAACCGGGGGCAGGTTTTCGTAAATAAAACTAGTGGTAAATCGCTGCCACGAAAATTGTGATGTTTGTACACTATTACTGCCCATCAAAGGTCTCCAGTCGCTTGTAAGCAGGACGAATTAAGACTGCATCAAGGTACGTAGGGTGTCAATTGGCACGCGCTCTTGTCATCCTAGCCAAGCGGCAAGAAGAGCCGCACTACCCTCCTCAGCTTATTGAAGGATATCGCGGGGGAGCACAATATTAACAAATATTGAACATTCTCAACGTCACTACATCCGGGTAATTCGAGTTTGACGAGGCATTCGCAATCACAATACTTGGAGGATCCTCCGAGGTGCAGCTTATGCTGCCCGTCGTGAAAAAATATCACATCTAGCTTCTGTTTTTCTGATATGTACTTTTAATCGGGTTATAAAGTGTGTGAGACAGTGATTGTCAAGATTATCTTCAGTGCTGCACTTTCATGCACTTAGTTGGCGGATAGATCACTTTTCTGCAAGTACAGGATTACTATTAAACTCTCTTGTTTTAACATTTACACTGAGGCGATTGAGACTAGTCGCTTTTTCTATCTCAACAATGGCTCGCTGGCTCTGCGAATGTGGGATTTATTGTTATCGCCATAGTGATATGTGTCATCACGATAAATTTGGTAGGAATACTGCAAGCATCTGGCGATATGGTAGATTTCTCTGGCCATGTTGGTAACTCGTTCGCTGAGGTTGTTTATATCTTTTAGGAGGCTGTTATTTTTGAGTCGTTAAAGCAAAAGAAAATGTTCCGAGTCGCTGCGCTCTACTCTGTAATTGCTTGGGTGATTCTCCAGCTGGCAGATATCGTCAAAGAACCCCTCAATCTTCCCGAGTGGTTTATGACAACCATCATTATTTTCTTGGCTGGCGGATTTTTTGTTGCGCTGGTAGTTGGCTGGTTATCGAGCACAGATGAAGACCTAGTAGATACAGGAAACTCGACGCGCTCAGCCTTTGAGTCAATTCTTCTAATATTAGTCGTTATAGGGCTTGGTTGGCTGATTGCAAAAGATTTTTACGATGCTCAACCAAAAAATCGAGAGGCACGGGAGACACCAGTTGTGATCTTGATGGACACATTCGCGCCACGCGGTGTCTACGATGAAGAAACACGCAAAAAAAGCGGTACCAATGCTGATGTCTTGAGCGATGTGCTCAGTGACCTAGATCTACTGACCCAAAAAGAAACGTTGGGCTCAACATGGGATCGTGATTTTCAGGTCTTAAAACAAAAGCCCGACCTTGTTTTGATCCATCGATCCGCTTTCTTTCATTCCATGGCAAAAGATTTTGAAGTCGTTTATCCGCAAGGTGTTGAGGCGCCTTCGAACCGTTTCCGCAGACTTTATGGCGTCGCTGAAAACAAACTAATTGCTTTTTTAGGCTATCTGGGTGATCAGAGTCCGGGCACTCGTTTTATCATCTACTCTAGAGGTACGGGTGGAGGTTGGCCAGATACGGAATATCGGCGTGAATGGGTAAGCAAGGCGATAGGAAGGTTTCCAAGCCTTCAAAATAGAGTTACTGCTATCGCAGTCCCGGGTGGCGTTGCAAAAGGAAGCTTTCAGTCGACAACCGGACGGGCCGTGATACGCGCACTGGTTTTAGAGCAGTTGGACATGCCCACGCCTTAGTCATGTGTGTTTTTCTAGCGCCACTCCTTGCTAAGACCTTGATCGTGGGTTCAGAAATAACGCGTTTATTCGCTGGTCTCTTTCGGTAATCGGCTTTGGTTATCCGATATCCCGCAAAAACAAAAAACACTATGTGGACTGCAAGTCGCGAAAATAGGCATTACTAAACTGATTTGCAGCGGCTGAATGGCACCTAAACGATCGGGGAGAAGCACTAATAGAAGGATGAATTGATTGAGACGTATTTAGATGATCTGACCACTCTTATTAAAGGTAGAGAGGCAATGCTGTCGTCGGCTAGCCTGATCTAACCTAAACTAGAAATCAGCAAATGATAAATTGTTGAGGTAACATGTCGTTTGATCTCATTTTAATTTAAAGGAGCGAGCACCATGTTGACACTGCATTTTGCGCCCAATTCACGAGCTGGCCGGATCGTTTGGTTGCTAGAGGAGTTGCAACTACCTTACAAATTGAACCGTATGGACTTTCATCCAAAAGACCTTAAGTCTGACGAGCATCGTGCCCGTCATCCGCTAGGCAGAGTTCCTGTGCTCGATGACGGTGACATCCGCATCTTCGAATCAGGCGCAATTATCGAATATATTGTTGAGCGGCACAAAAATGGCGGGCTGAAACCTGCTGTTGACTCTCCCAATTTTCCAGCTTATTTGCAGTGGTTTCACTACTGTGAAGGCATGTTGATGCCGCCAGTAAATACTATCGTGGTCCAGACCGTGTTGCTGCCTCCGGAACGTCGTGATGAAACAGCATTGGGACAGGCCCAGCGCCTGCTGACAAAGGCGTTGGAACCAGTAGATGAATCACTGACCGGTAAGGAATATGTGATCGGGGACTTTTCCGCTGCTGACGTGATGCTTGGCCACGCCTGTTTCATGAGTAACCGTCTTGGCTGTGTCTCTGACGAGAAGACAGAACTTAAGGGGTATATATCACGAATCGAAGATCGAGCGGCCTTCCAGAAAGCGATGGCGAGCTGATTTGAGCGAATTCTGCACGTAATCGAAGTGATATGACTGGCTAAGTATAGGGCGATGGTTCTCACTCAAGCAATCGCTTAGGGATGTGGTATTTAGAAGAAAACTTTGTGTGACCTCCGTTACCCTTGAGATCTTTACTACAAGCTGATGGCGTCTCTCCCTAACTTTTGTCGCAACCTTAAACTAATCTCGATTTTGGTTTACAGCAACATGCCTAGAAGAGGATGTCTAAGAAAATTTAAAGCAGAGACGTTTTGTTTGCTTGTAACATCGTGAATACCCGCTGTTTAATCTAGCAGAGTTCATCAAAAGAATTCGCGATAGCACAAATGTCTGAAATCGTGGCGGTAATGTCTTTACCTATTCCAGCGCACTGATGAAATCACGAATCTCGGTGATGGCGCTGGGCGCGCTTGCTAGGTCAGCATGGTCAACACCTGCGAGCTCAAGAAAACGGGCATTGGGAATATGGTCAGCAAGATAACGCCCCATATGCAACGGCACGGCCAAATCACCTGAAAAATGTATCACTAACGTCGGGCAGCTAACTTTGTGAAGCAGGTCCCGAACATCAAGAGACTTCATGTACTCAACTATCTGATTCAAGGAGCGACGGTCGGACAACAGTTTCTCTAAAGCACGATAGGTGTCATCGGCCATCACCTCACGGCTGATGCTTGGAAAAAATATGTCACGTGCTGCGCCAGTCGTCCAATTCTGACTTAAATGGTTCAACGTCCTGTCCGACATGCCAATCGGATAATCGTCTGATCGGCTAAAGCGCGGCGTAGTGCCAAACAGTATCAGTCCTTTAACTCGGTCAGGGTTTTCAACAGTATAACAGATGCTCATTGGTCCACCCTCTGATATCCCCATCAGAACAAATCGGTCTGATCCCCCCGCATTGGCGACAGCACCGATATCTTTCACCCGCTCGCCAAGCGAGGCGACTTCAGCGACCGGGTCAGATAGTCCTTGCCCTCGCTTATCAAAATTTATTACGCGTGAAAATTTTGCCAGCCCTTTCATGGTATCGCGTATTGGCGGGAGATTAGATAAGACATGTAAATTTGAAATAATACCGGGCGTGACGATTAAATCGGGTGATGTCTTACCCTGCTCCGTGTAAGCGATTTTGACACCATCGGAATTGGCAAACTGGATTTTATGAGGTGACGGCTTACTGAGTTCAGCCAACGTGATTTTCTGCTGAGGCTTGTTGAAGCCGAGAAGCCCGAGAACAAAACCTCGCCCAACCGTGCTGAGCGCGCCAAAGATAACAAGCGCGGCAGCAATGCCACTGAGAATGCCTTCGTTTTCATCAAACCAAATCCAAATTTCCATGATCTACTCCATAACGGCATTTGCGACGCCTTCCTAAACACGCAATGAAAAAAGCAGCAAGGGAAAAAGCAGCAAGGAATCGACACAATAAACCATGTTTTTCAACAAAGTCCAAGATAATCTAACAAGAAAGCCTGAGCGACATCTTAAAATCCTACCAACGCCTTACCAGAATTTGATTGTTGAATGTCGCGAATAAACATGAGATTGTGCCAACGTTCGTGAACGTTCGCTACGTGTTAAATAACTTAATCGACAGGAGAATCATGAAAACGCTAATTTTATTTATCTTCGCTACTTTTACAGCCTCTGTTTACTCGGATCATCATGAGAGCGCACCAATGTCGACTGATGGCGCATTTACAACCTTACAAGTCGCTGCTCCTGACATCGCGAAATATAGGCAGAGCCTTATCGACAACCCTTCCGCTTTTAAAGCAACGGGTGCTACGGCTGCTGGCATTTGTGTCACCAATAGTGGACAAGACTACGTGGGTCAAATGATGGTTTGGAGTGCTTTTCCAAATGTTGCCGCGGCTTTGGCAGGGAGTACTAAATATGACCCTCAGCAAGCACCTAAAAGTTTTTCTAACCTTAGAGAAATA
Source organism: Pseudomonadales bacterium (assembly GCA_964228885.1). GTDB lineage: Bacteria > Pseudomonadota > Gammaproteobacteria > Pseudomonadales > Azotimanducaceae > UBA4582. The sequence goes on from CAXRCG010000154.1 coordinate 8,795, forward strand.
AAATATGGTGTTACTTGGAAACCGATTACTCCTTTTAGGCTTGAACCAGGCTATGAAAGGGTTCAAAGAGTCAAAGTATCCGCTGAAAACATGTCAGCTTTTACGGAAGCAGCGAATAATTTAGAGAAAGCCATCATCGATGCTGGACATCATAACTTCTTCAATGGGGTCTTTGTTTTAATTGGTGGAGGTGACCGCGATGTTGGAACCGTCATAGTTCGCTCCATCGTTCGAGATGGTAATGCGATGGGCATTCTATTTGACGAGTATTTTGCCGGCGACGCTGGTTGGGAAGATGAATGGGCAAAAATGATGTCGTTAGGCGAGATCGTTTCAGACAATATGGAAGTTTGTGAGCAGCTATATTTCGGTGATTAACCCCACTAAACACTAGGATGTTAAACGACATCCTAGTGGTTTTTCAATTTGCTGCATTGAAGATTACAAAGACGACACCTGAGCACGACATTTTAGGGACTTGCCTCTGTCCGCTTCCTTCACGGCATGTTCGATTTCTATGCGCTCGTCAGCGTTGAAAATTGAACAGGAGTTTACGGTCTAGTTAAACACGCCTAAACAGTGAAGAAGTAGCCTCGGGCAACACCTGCGTCGTCATATACAGGCTCTTCAATCTCAACTCGGTATTTCTTGATGACGTTTGTTGTCGGTTTGCGAGAGAAAGTGCCGAGGTAAGCGCCCATATCTCGGTACCAATGGGTGTTTAAATGCGCGTCAAGCGTGGCTTCGGATGTCCATTCTTCGTAGACCCACACTCGTCCAGGCGTCAGGTGGTCTTCAGTCCAGGAGTAGGCTATGCAGCCCTCTTCCGCCAAAGCTCCCTCGATATGAGTTCTTGCACCGACCAAAATAGCAGGTACTTGTTCAGGGTATTCAAATTCAACATATCCAGAAATGATGACTGTCACAATGAGTCCTTTTGATGTGTATAACCCGCAGGATAACGTTGTGCGCTTAAAACTGGAAGCTAGCGTGAAAATGATTTTAAACAGCCTTTGTCTCAGAGAACGCATGAATGAAAGATTGCCTTAGAAGATAGTCTACGCCTACAGCGCTCATTGTCTGCTGCTTAGAGATTGAGGAATTCTTCACTTAGATGAACTCTCGACACAAGCTCTTCATGCTGATGTGGTATTTGTTGCTTTTTTATCCTATCATTTTTCGACTAACAGGGGCGTAAAGCCTGATACTTTAATAGGGGCAATAAACATGAATAATAAAATCCGTAGCATACTTGCTGCCGCATTAATGACGACGGCAGGTCTACTGCAGGCCGCGCCAACCGTGCTGGTATATGAATGGGCCGTACAAGCGGGCAAAGCTGATGAATTTGCTGCCGCGCTAGATACCCTCCAAAAAAGCAAAGTGGCAAAAGACCGAACTGCGCAGCTTCACTTAGAGGCAATAGGCTTCAATGGTGTTAACCCAGCGACCCACCGCGTTGTTGTGCTATACCCAAGCATTGCGGAAATGGAAGCCTGGAATAAAAAGTTAGCGGGCTCCGATGCCGGTAACGCTTTTAGGAAATCCATCAGCGGCATAGCCTCACCTGTTGCCCAATACATGGAGCAGCCAATAGCAAACTGGGGCACAGTTTCAAACGACGATAAGGTGTTTGACGTTGTTCGCTTGCAAGTTAGTAATGCACCCGCTACAGCTGCCGGGTTAGAAGCGCTGATGACGGCACCTGAATCAAAAGACTTCCCGGGTCAGATATGGCTGATTCAAGTGCTTCGTGGTAACGCAGCCCCTGACGGCAGGGTTACGCACCAGATAGTAGTGGGTTATGAATCTTTGGCGGAGCTAGAGGCTTGGCAAGACTATATGATCACTACCAAAGCATGGCAAACATGGGCTGGGGTTGCGCAGGATAGCTTTATTGTGACTAACAGGTTTACTGTTGAATGGCTGTCAGTATACGATCACAACTACACCTTAGAAGACTTTGACTAGTATTTGACTGAGGGCGCCTTCAGAGCAAACCTCTCGGCGCCTACGCAGTACCAAGGCGTTCCAAGTGGCTCGCAACCCGGATACCCGAAAACGAACCACCCTAAACGACTAAAGCAAAAGCCGTTTTAATACATTATCAATGTACTCATCGTCAGCATCATTACTAAAACCTGGCCCTCCTGCTAGGTGCCCATAAACAGAAGGTATAACGTTTAACTCAGCATTTGGCATGAGGTCTACCTCCAGTTCATTGTCCGCTGGTGGGAAATAGAGGTCGGTCTCTGAAGGCATCACGATAGCCCTGCAATGTATCGAAGAAAGCGCTTTTTGCAGATCACCGTTAAAGTCAGCGTGATTACCTAAATCCGCACTTTGCCACGTATCGAGCATGCCTAATAAGTCATTTGCATCATTCTTTGCAAATACCTGATGCACTGTTCCCAAAAACTCTTCCATGCTCTGCAATACTTGGCCGCCAAAGGTCAGGTCGAGGCTTTCCCGATAATAAGTTTGAGAAGCGAACCAGCCAGCATAGATTGTAGTGAATGCTTTAAGACCTAATTCTGGCGGATTTTGGTATTCGCCGCCTTGAAAATCTGCATCAGCAGTGAGTGCACATTTTAACCCTTCCAAAAACAACCAATTGTGTCTCGACGTCTTGGCTGAACCGCATATCGGCGCAATCGCTTCCACCATTTGGGGATAAAGCGCACCCCAATGAAACGCTTGTTGTGCGCTCATGGAAAAACCGGCAACTAACCTAATCTTTTCGATGCCAAACTCATGAGTCAAAAGCGTGTGCTGCGCTATCACATTGTCATAAACATTGATTCTTGGAAATCTCGGCCCATCTTGCGGGGCCGGTGTGTTGCTGGGTGAGGACGATAAACCATTACAAAACATATCAGGAACGACAATAAAGTACTTGTCAGGGTCCATCGCTTTTCCGGGAGCTATTGCACCTCGATTGTCATCGTGTCTCCCCGAATACCAAGTCGGATAAAGAATTACATTGTTTTTTTTTGCGCTCAGACTTCCATGTGTTTCGTATGACAATCGGGCGTTTGCTAAGACCTCGCCTGATCGAAGCCTAAAATTACCTAATTCAAATATGCCTTCCACGTAGACCCCCTTTAATATATTAAGCTGCGCAGGATGGGCACCATCGGCCAGTATAAAATGTGGGCGCAGACAACAGCAGGACTAAATCACATTCTTGAAAGAAGGGTCAAGCACGGTGCTACCTGATGATTATTTGAATCTAGGGCGTTGTGACGTGGCACTTGATTTGATAACCATCATCGTGCCTCAGTGTTTTATGGCAAAGCATTCTTGCTTCAATCTTACTCACACCGACATTCCTTTCACTATAATTACCCATGATTTCATGCGGTATCCTGCACAATATGCGTTCAATAACCGGATAGGCTGACGGTTTTTCTTGCGAGCCCTCGACAATCTATGCAATATATCGCGAGCGCCTGAGAACTGGGCCTAATTTGTTGAACTAGAAAGAACGAATCGATCCGAAATGAGGCACTTCCACATGATCGGGTTAGCGATATCAATAGAGGGGAAAAAATGAAATATCGAAGTTTAAGGAAACGAGTGATAGGCAACGCAATATTACCTAGCACACTCATCGCTGTCTTCGCAGCAACGGCTACTGCACTACCCGCAGTATCGTTAGCCGAGTCGACCGATGATGATATGGAAATTGTAACTGTTGTTGCTCGAAATACTAAAGAATCTCTCCAAGATGTGCCGGTTGCCGTCACGACCATCAGTGATGACGTCATGAACGCCTACCGCATAGACGAGGCAACAGACCTGATTAGCATGGTGCCAGCGCTGAATGTATCTGTTGGGGGCTCTGGGGCTGGGGCGCAAATCACATTGCGCGGTGTTGGTTCATCGTTTATCTCTAACGCATTTGATTCAGCGGTTGCTCTCAACTACGACGGCATATCCGTCAGCACGCAACGTTTGCTACAAAGCGCCTTTTTCGACGTCGAACAGATCGCACTGCTGAAAGGACCGCAATCTCTCTATTTTGGAAAAGCGGCGTCAGCCGGCGTGCTCTCATTACGCTCTGCTAATCCAACCGATGAATTAGATTACGGCTTCAAGACTTCCTACGAGGGCCAAGAGGAAGGCACAACATTCGGCGGCTTCGTATCAGGACCAATCAGCGATACCCTAGGCTATCGGGTTGCAGCTGAAATACAAGACATCAATAAATTTGTTGAAATTGCGCCGGGAAACCCGACTGCTCAACCTGAACGTGGATTAGAAAACTTGATTACCCGGGTGACCTTCCAGTGGGAACCTGTCGATAATTTCGATGCTAATCTAAAGATCAATTACAATCGCCAGCGCTCAGATTCGTTGAATAGTAACCTCGACATCTTCTGCGGAGGCGACGGTAGACCAGATCCATCCGTTATACTCGGCGGCGCCTTGGGCGGCGTACCGGGGTTCGATTTGTTCGAACCCACACATGATTGTAACCTCACAGATGGCAAGTTTGTCGGTCCGGATGGTCACCCGTTGCTCACATCGGTACCCACAGGTTCGCCAGGTGAAGGTCGAGACATTCGTCTGGCCTACAACGACACTGATACTTTCTTTACGCGCTTAGAGATGAACTATGCGCTGAACGAGACTTTAAACCTTACCGCTCTGGTTGGTTACGTAGATCTTGATAATGAGTATAACGATACGTTCAACTCTACAGGTCAACTTCCAGATGGCAGTGCAGCGGGATTACCTGCGCCGTTCCTTAACACCCTGCAACAGACGACATTTGAACTGCGACTCGCCAGCGAAAACGATGGCGCATTTAACTACCAGGTTGGCGTATTCTGGGAAGATAGGGACATAGGACACAAGACATCTCAGAATGCCTTCAACCCTTCTCTGCTAGGCGCAATCGGCTTTGGACCTGATCCCGCAACAGGGTTTACCTTTGACTGGCTAGCCAACCGGCCCATACAAGCGGATGCTGTATCTGTATTTGCAAGTGCCGAATATCAGTTCTCGGAAAGTTGGCTGCTGTCCGGCGGCTTACGCTGGACAGATGAAGAAAAGACGACATCCGTTGGCTTCCCGTTTATTCATTCCGGTGTCGCTGCTCTGGGACTCACAGCAATTGCATCGGGTTTTCAATCGGGTGATGTCGAGTTTCAAGACGACAATATATCTCCCGAACTCGTCTTGACTTATGTGGTA
>CAXRCG010000155.1:0-8304 GCA_964228885.1 Pseudomonadales bacterium
GCGTATGACCCGCAGGTTGAATCATCCGTGCTTTATGACACGGTTGCCGTATACATGGCTTTCTCGGAGGCACTGTTAGCGATGGAAACCCACCCCATTATTGTTACGGATGACGCCAGGACCCTGATTGATGACAGGGGAATGTCGGTACGCTGCGCACTCGACTGGAAAGACCAATCAGCCTTTGAGCAGCTCGTCGCGGAGCGTCTTGCCGGATAGCCAGGCCCAGCCCCCTTTTTACCCGTCCAACGTAAACGCCTACAATACGAGGGAAAGCCGACAAACCATAGGCGAGGGTTGTTATGTCAAATACGTTCCACCTGGCAGTACCAGCTGGCGATTTAACCTCAACGATTCCCTTTTACACAGAGGTTCTTGGCTGTGCCACGGGAAAAAGCGAACCGGGAAAGTGGATTGATATCAATTTTTGGGGCAATGAACTGACATTACATCAGAGCGAGGAGCGCCTGCCTGGAGTTCGCCACGACGTTGATATGGGTAACGTGAGTGTGCCGCATTTTGGCGCGCACATGCCTGAGGCTGAATTTCAGGCATTGAAACAGAGAATCGAAAGCAGTCAGTTTGATTATCTCGATCAGCCTTACCGCAGATTCAAAGGCACTGAGTTCGAACAGGAAACGTTTTTCATCTCAGACCCCAACGGTAACGTGCTTGAGATGAAAACCATGGTTAATCCCAGTGTTTTGTTCGACTGATACGCCACCTGAGGCAAGTCCAACATTGCCGATCATTACCTCGACAGCCGAGCTGGACCAAACTCCCCACTGGGCCGGCATTTGCAGCCAAAGTTAATTTCTATAGGTTCTGGCCGACTCTATTGAGCCGTCCAACCGCCATCAACTGGCATAGCCACGCCTGTGATATAGCTCGACTGACTAGAGAACAACCACGCGACCACGTCTGCTACTTCGCTTGCACCAGCAATACGCTTCATCGGCAATTGATTCACAACACCATCAAGCACTTCCTGACTTGCACCTGCTCCTTCCGCCAGCATGGGCGTATCGATAAAGCCTGGACACACGGCGTTGACTCGAATGTTTTTCGGGGCGTACTCCACAGCGGCGGATTTGGTCAGTCCAACAACACCATGTTTCGCAGAGTTGTACGCGGTCGCATGGGGCAAGGCCACTAAACCGCAAATAGAAGCAGTATTGACGATACTGCCGCCCGTTTCCTGCTGTACCATCTGTGCGATTTCAGCTTGAACGCAACTAAATACACCCGTTAGATTTACCGCAATCACGTTGGCCCATTGCTGAGGATCGATATCGAGCAGCTTCACAGTGGGACCCGTGATGCCTGCATTATTGAAAGCACAATCCAAACGCCCATGCCTTGCGACAATTGCCTGAATTGCTGTAGCCGCCGCCCCCTGTTCAGCAACATCAAGTTCGTATACTTCAGCGCTTCCACCAGCTTGTGCGACCTCGGCAACAACCTTGTTGCTAAGTTCAACTTGCCGGTCAGCAACCACTACGTGAGCACCATCACGCGCTAGACGAGTTACCGTTGCGTGGCCAATGCCACTGGCTCCACCCGTTACCAGTACTATTTTGTCTTCGAGGCTCATCTCGTCTCCTTCTTTTGGTCATGCAACAGATTTAGCCGAGCAACATCTTTGGGGGGTTATCGTCAATCAAGAATACCGCCGATTGCCCTACTGAAAGTGAACACCCTTGTATTCGTTATTCGAAAACTCGCTTATGGTACTTGCGTATCTCGGTACACCACCGTTGTAAATGTTGTAACGCGTCTTGCCGTGCTCGTGACCTTCAATATTTGAGTTATAGCCGGTAAAAAAGCTCTTGGCATTGCGCAGCAACGCTCCTTGGTAGGTCTCCTTTACATGCTCGACCCACTCAGCCTCATCACCTTCATCCGCATTGAACATGACATGCCCCTTGGCCCACATGTACTCAAGAAATAGTGTGACCCAGTTCACACTCATCTCAGCGCTACGCGGAAAGTTTGCTGCTGGCGTCTGCGGCCCCATAAGCATGAGAAAGTTAGGGAAGTCATTAATCATCAAACCGAGGTGAGTCACTGGTCCGGCTTCCCACTTCTCGCTTAAGCGCTTACCCTTTAAGCCCTGGATTTCGATTCGATCAAAAGCACCGGTGAAAGAATCGAAACCGGTAGCATAGACAATAATGTCAAACTCGAACGATTGCTCCGTTGTTTCTATTCCAGTTGCGCTAACACGCGAAATTGGGGTTTTTGTTGTGCTAACAAGCTGGACATTGTCGCGGTTGAAGGTCTCAAAATAGCCGGTTTCGAGTGGCAGTCTTTGTACACCAAACCCATGATCTTTTGGTACGAGCAGCTCAGCAACAAGAGGATCATGCACTCGTTGTCGAATACGTTCAGCAATGTAATCCGACAACTCTGCATTGGCGCGTTCATCAACAAATATCTCCATAAAGTTTTGCAACCAGATGGCAAAACCTGACTCATCATAGAGTCTGTCCCACAGCTCACGCCTTTGTTCGGGAGTGACGTCGTAAAAGCTGCGAGGATCAGGCATGTGCTCGAACCCACCGGGGGTTCGTGCGCAGGTTGCGAAGATCTCATCGTAGCGCTCACGAATCGCGCTCATCTCGGACTCAGAAATTGGTCCATTATTCAAAGGCGCCGCCCAATTGGGTCGGCGCTGAAACACTATGAGTTGCTCGGCCTTTTTCGCAACTTCCGGGATCAACTGGATAGCAGTCGCGCCGGCACCAATGACTGCAACGCGTTTGCCTTCAAGCTCAAGCGGTTCGTGAGGCCAGTTCGATGCATGGAACGAAATGCCTTCAAAGCTATCCATACCGTCGTAATTCGGTAGAGAGGGAGCAGAAAGCGTGCCAAGCGCCGTGATAACGAAACGAGTGGTTACTTTTCGGCCGCCTTCAAGATGAACAGACCAAGTACTGGTGTCTTCATCAAACGTCAAAGACTGAACTCGGCAATTGAATTGCATGTATTGGCGAAGCTCAAACTTGTCCGCCACAAAGTTCAAATATGCCAGCGTTTCCGATTGGGGCGAATGCTTTTCGGTCCAAGACCACTCTTCAAGCACCTCTTCCGAAAAAGAGTATCCGTATGTGTAACTCTCAGAGTCAAATCGAGCACCCGGATATCGATTGTTAAACCATGTACCACCAAGATCCGAATTAGCTTCCAGCACTGTCGCCTTCACACCCAGATCCGCTAACCGTTTAATTTGATAGATACCCGAGAGGCCTGCGCCAATGATCACCGCCTGGTAGTCCAAATGCGGATCAATGCTTGTCATATCTTTCATATGAGTCTTCTTTGCTTTGCCTGCCGCGATGACGATAGTTTTATTAGTTCTTAAAAAAGGAATTTATTTGCACTAACCGCGATTCGACCCAGCGTACCTAGTGCGTGGAAGAGATAAACGCCTGTTGCTTGAGACGACCCCTCTTGAAAATCTAAGCGACCCTGCGCATCAGGGCAGGACTTCTTCCTTCCAAATTTTCAAGCCATCTGCCTCCCTGAGGAGGAACAGGCGCTTACGGACGGTGTCCTGATAGTCCCGCGAAACGTAATTTTGCCTGAAAACAACATCGAAAAGGCCTGAGTCGCTAACGCCCAGGCTTTCGAGCTTCAGGTTGATCTCAGCATCCCTATCTGGGGAGACACGCTGACGACGGTTTGCCTCCCACTGCGACCGGGTCATATCATCGCGCGGTGACCGGGTTTTGGTATAGAAACTGAGGTAAGCATCAACGTCACCTGCACCCCAGGCGAGGACCCAGTTTTTCATGAGCCTCCGAACATCTCCAACACTGCAATTCAGTATTTCCTCAGTTGTACCGGCACAATTTACATCACTCTGCTCGCCAGCCGGCTCAGCCGAAACCAAGAGTTCATCAGGGAAGGCCAGAGTTGCACCGGGCACGGTTTCAGAAGCCCGCTCGTCCGACAGGAAGTTTTCAGCGCGAAGTTGTTCTGGTAGGGCGTCTTCCGGCGCCGACCCAGAGACATCGACGGAAGTCGACAACCCGTTCTCAGTTGTCTGAACAGCGGCGGCGTTGACCGCAGGCATCAGTTGGTCCTCGCCCGAGGTCTCGCCTCTATCTGATCGTGGCGAAAATGCTATCTCCGCGTCAGTCAACCAGGCATCGGGGAAACCCAATGTTTTGATTGTTTGCAGATAGCTCCCAACGTTAGCAGATCCCCGTCCCACAAGCCCTACCCGAGTTGCCGATGAGCCGACTTTTGTCGCAGTTACAGGGCGCAGCGGCAGGTTTTCCTTTTCAACCAGCAGCGCCAGACGGTTCATCAACTCGTTAACATTCGACTGTCTCGAGAAACTGCCTAAGACGGCCATTCTCTCCCAGGTAAGTTCTTGTGGCGTAGCGCCCCGCTCAGGCTCTACGTTCGCTGCTTCAGCACAGAGTTCGCGATCCTTTTCCCCCTCCTGACAATCCATCGGGCTGGCCAGCGCCGCGAAAGACATCAAAGCGGAAATTAAAAAAAAATAGCCCTGTGGGCCTGCCAAATTCATTGTTCTATTTTACAAATCCTAGCCGCTGAGTGGCCTGATCCGACCCTTCATCAGTTTAGTTGACACCCCCAATCACAGAAAGTCCAGTCGCTGCAACGGTCTACTATGTAGACAGCCGGACGACAGACGATCAAGTCAGGCATTCAAAAGAGCGGGTTTATGCCAACATTCCTTCGGATAATCCATACCGATTTGAGGTTCTCCCGCGTAAACTGTGACGCAGAGAGTGCTATGAAAAAGCTTCGATACCAACGATTAAAACTCACCGTCAACACGCGGGGGCATGGTAGCACCAGATACCAAGAAGATCGGCGGTACTTAAGGAGGACAACCGGGCCATGACGAATCCGACCTATCAATACGAGCCCAAGCAGGTGGATGAAATCACCGTCAGGACTTTTTCTTTTGATTTTCCCGGCGACGTTGATCCGCTGTGGATTCCGGGGCGAAGAGTACGGGGCCACTTCTACAATGGCATTTCGCTGACAATGCCCTACCTTGAACCGTTTCTCGTCAAGACCATGCGTGAGGCAGGCGAACACCTGTCAAACCCTGAACTGCTGAAGGACATTCGCGGATTCAATGGCCAGGAGGCAAGCCACTATAAATGCCACCAAAGACTTAATGCCCTTTTAAGACAGAACGGTTATCCGGAGTTTGCGCATATCGAGGCCAGGCTCGACGCAGCTTACAAGAAGCTGGGCCAGAGGAGTCTGCGCACAAAACTTGCCTATAGCGCAGGATTTGAATGTATGACCAATGGCTTTACCACCTGGATGATCAATAAAAGGACGCAGCTGTTTAACAAAGCTTGCCCCCACATCACTTCATTCTGGCTGATGCATATGGTCGAGGAAACAGAGCACAAAACTGTTGCCTACGATGCCTACATGGCTTTTTCGGGTGCCTGGTTGCCCCGCGCTATCGGCGTCTTGCATGGGTCGTTTCACGTTCTGGGCTGGGGCATCGCTGGCATGTTTACCGCGCTGAAGAAAGACGGTGTACTGGGCAAACCTGCCTGCTGGCTGGAGATACTGAAGGAAACCGGTTCACTGCTCTGGAATGTAGGGCCCTTCCTGCTGCGCGCTTTGTTGCCGGGACATAATCCCAGGTGCGAAGAAGATCCCCAGTGGATGAAAGACTGGACAGCAGGCCATGCACGCCTCGGCAAGGAAGACCCACTGCCGCTTATTGATACAAACAATCCGCAGATGCCGGTGCCGTTCGCCTGACAATTACAACAAAAAACAGATCGGAGTTAGCCCATGGAACGACTGCAACGAATCATGCTGGGCCACGGCATGCTGGTTATCCTCGCATCGATGTTCGCTGGATTCATGCTGATGTTTGGGCTACTTGGTGGCCTTGAGGTCTGGCCAGGTGTCATCGTTGAATTTTCGGTATATGGCACGACCGAGGGCTGGGTGAGAGCGCACTCCGGCGGTGCTATGAACGGCCTGCTGGTCATGGCCATCGCTTTTGCCCTGCCCAAGCTGAACCTGAGCGAAGCCCTGCAGAAATTCGTCGCCTGGGGCTTTATCTATGTCGCCTGGTCTTTCACGATTTTCTACTGGTTCGGCAACGCTGCCGGGAATCGCGCACTGACTTTCGGCGACAATCGCCTGGGAGCTGCAGACATTTTCGGGATCATCGGATTCCTGCCGGCACTACCGAGTGTCGTGCTTGTTGTAGTACTGCTTGTTATCACAATCAGGGGTATCTTCAGCTCGAAATGATAGCGACAGACCATCTCGTTACACCGAGACTCACATCATCTAGCTAGTAGCGGCAGCAGAAGCCGAACGCGATAATTAGAATGGAGTTGAAAAAGGGGGTACGTACGATTGACTGACGAAACATCAAAACTGGAAGATCAACAAGGCTCGCTGCAGCATGAACAAGAGGCAAATCCACGTCTCGAATCGCGAGTCTTTTTCTTCTTTTGCAATATGGTGGTCCTCGCTGGCGTATTGAATGTTTTAATCAATATCTACCAATACCATTATCTGGCGCAAAAAGACCCGACAGCGATAATCTCTAACCTGTTTTTAGTCGCTGTCGGTCTGGTATTTTCCAAAGTTGGAAACAGCATGAAACGTCCTGAAATTCTCGGGGCCGTACTGGTGGTGGTCGCTACAACACTAATCGCCATTAATTGGCCCACTAATCAGGGCAGTCAAGGAACCTTGCCCCTATGGTTCGCGCCTTTAATTCTCTTTACCGCGTCTATGATCAGGGGACGACTGCTGGCCGGCGTCGCGCTATACCTGTTTGTCGTGCTTGTCGGGACGGTAGGTACAGAGGCGCTCGACCCTCAGCTAATCCAAAATTACGTTTCCGCAGAAGCTCAGCTCTTTGACAAAGGCATGGTACTGGTCGTTTCATCAGCAATATGCTTCGTGCTGACGTTTTTCATCACCATTGCCTATCGAGACGAAAGAGATCGGGCTGTTCAATTAGCTATCAAAAATCGCGAAAATGAGGTTTTGCTGGGTGCCGCCCTTACTGAAACAGGACAGCTCCGATCGCTATTGCCGCTCTGCGCGTGGTGCAGAAAGATTGAAAACCCTGATGGCCACTGGTCTGATCTCGAGAGTTATCTTTCAATTCAACAGAGTACAGACGTAACACATGGGATGTGTCCAGACTGTGAAAAGACTCAAGGCGTGGACTGAGTTTAGGTTGAGTCAGTCAAATTGGACTTTGTAGCTGCCTGTGTAGCTAGCTGATTCGCTGTCGATGCTATCCCAAAGTTCATCAAATGTGCCCGAACCTTCTGCAATACCGGTCACGCCTTTGTATCGACCTGACCCACCAACCACTTTCCAGCGGTTGCTCCAGGTACCAAAATCAAGTCCGATAGCTGGCCGCTTCACCGAGCAAACCGTCTCCTCTATCAGTTCCGTTTGTAATGTGCTGCCGTCGGCAAATCTCCACGATGCATTAGCTCGATCTTCATTTGGTTTCCATCGTGTGCCGACGAACATCTCATTTCCAACGTAACAAACGCCTAGATTCGTCCACCGATTCACACGATACCAAAACCCATGCGTTTGAGGCCGCCCACGATTTTCGACGTCCTGGATGTTGATGTCCCAGGTCATCTCAATTCCACGTTTTACTCTTAACGTGTCACCCTCAACTTTCCAGGATGGTCCGGCACCTCGCTGGTCTGCAAATGCCTGTGTTGCAGCCAGCGCCGCGCCCCCAATCAACAAAACCATCTTTATGATTGCAAACTTTTTCATTGCAAACGCACTCCAATTTATTCTGGCGATATTCGACGACGTCATCGAAATTAGAAACGTGTTTTTCGACTGATTTTGCAATCAGGCCATAAGTGATCCTATATTAGGAACAGCATTTGCGCCTAATTTCTTCAGCCTTCCAAATCAGTATTGACAGTAATCCTGCATCACACATGGCTGGGCTTAGAGGGGCGCAGTGACTCAATTCCGCGGGATTTAAAGGATTCCATTAGCGCTCTTTGATGGCGTCCCTCTCAGCAAATAATCCATAGCTTTTTGTCTTGATTTTGTCCGGTTATTGGTTTCCTATTGCTCGAAATAAATGCCCGTAGAATCAAAGGAAGCCATGCGGGATAACACTCAATGAATGCCGAGTCACTCGGTAACTTGAAGGTCAGCTGGCCCGATGGCGAGCTTATGAGTTTGCCGATCTTGTGGCTTCGTGACGTCTGTCCCTGTCAAGACTGTCGGATTGTTCAGACACAGGAAAAATGCTTCCACCTCGCTTCGCTGGAT
>CAXRCG010000156.1:0-9045 GCA_964228885.1 Pseudomonadales bacterium
TTTGAGTGCCAGTGGATGGCAGTAGCGTTTGCTGAACGCGCCGTCCCGCTAATTGATCACGTTCTAGCAAGTCCATCCCTTTATCCTCTGCGGTTACCGTCATCACGCGACCACCATAGCTTTGGCGCCGAACCGAAAACACTGGAAAAAGGACAACAAAAACCGGCGAAGTAAGCCGGGAAATGGCAGGTGGTGCGGGAGCGAATCTTGTAGCGGTAAATCTTGTAGGGGTAGAAATGCAAGGGCTGTGAACTCAACTTCACGACCCAGAGGTCTAGTTAGCAGTAGGCGACAATATTCAACACCCACCTTCCACTCTAGTCTTGCGATCCCTCGCCCCCCTAAGGACCGATAATCGCTTCTTCCCTCATGCATTGGCAGCACTCACTAGGAAAACGATACATACAAATTCGCGAGGGACTTTAACTCCAAAAACCAATGTTTACAAGCATTTACGACGATCAACTAGAGAGAATTGTCAAGTTCTTCTAAGATTCACCCTAAAACCCTGCTTGTACATTTGCGGCGATGGCGTTTGACTGAGGCCGCTGCCATCAGGGACATAGACACAATGAGCGTAAATTTAGGCGACACATGCCTTTTCCTCGATGACATTGCAGCACCATCTCATCGCCATCCATACGTCTAACATCGAATTAAACAACTTTATCCCATGCTTTTTGAAGTCGCTTTTCAGAAATTGGTAATTTTGTACCCAGTTGCTGTGCAAATAAGGACACACGAAGCTCTTCTATCATCCAGCGAAACTCGATCAGTCGATCTGAGGGCAAGTTACCACCCTCCTTATCAATCACTGATTGGTACATCGACCAATATCTTGCGATCGTCCTCGTTGCCGACGCATCTCTGTCTCTGGATTGTCCAAGCTTACTTATTCTTTGGAGTATACCTTGCAGATATCTCGGAAACTGCTCTAACCATTCCAGTGTCGTAGAGTTCAAAAAATCTTGACCCAACATTTCGTCTAATTGGCGCCTCATATCCGTAATCGCATATTGCGTGGTCTGTGTTTTACGTTCCGCTAACTGTTTTTCTATCTCAAGGGACAACTGCAATATCTTAGCTATCAGCCCCGCTACACGGTTCATCGTTTCAACCAGACGTTTTTTCTCATTCAGTCTTTTGTTGAACTGTTGTTCACTCCTTACCTCAGGCATCTTCTCTACAAAGACGAAGCGAAATATTGAAGCCACCAGCGCATTAAGTAACTGCGAGCGAGAACCTCTGGTGGCATAAAAAAGTGCGAACTTTTCGAATCCGGGGATATTCTTCTCGATGTATTTTTTTTGATCCTTCAAAGTAAGCATGTAGAGTCTGAGCATACCGGTCTCGGAAAGCCTCTGAGCCTGAGACTTGTTATCCATGATTTCGAGCGCAACACTATCAAGATGATCAACAATCGCAGGATAGCCTTTTAGCTTAACTTTCCCTCTCACCAGATCCACAGTCTCGGGAACCGACCCGAAAACCCAGGAAACAGCGCCTGCGACTTCTAGGTCGTGACGATCTCTATCATTGAATACAGAGGCTGCTTGTGCGGCATATTCCTTCTGCAGGTCGATCAGGTTTCGACCTCGGCCTAGGATTTCACCCTTTTCACCAACAACCTTGATGTTCATTCTCAAATGTTGACTAAGGACACTGGTATCAAATGCTGATGGATCTACCTTAATGCCCGAAACTCTAAAAAGCTTTTCGGCAAGCACAATCGCGAGCGACCTGCCATCGTATTCAAGCAAGGGTAATACTTTCGCAAGATAATCAGGTGCCGGTACAAAGTTTTTCCGAATAGATTTCGGTAATGATTTCATGAGCGCCAAGCTTTTTTCCTTTAGCAACCCAGGAATCAACCAGTCTAATTGTTCTGATGAAACATCTCTCAATAAAGACACCGGTACATCTAAACTAACGCCATCATCCTCGTGTTGAGGATCAAAATGATAATTAAGCTTCAATTTTGTATCGGCTAGCGCCATCTCATCTGGAAATTCTAACGCAGAAATTTCAGGTCGCTGTTGCATTAAATCGTCATGTTTTAAGAACAAGAGCTGTGGCTGTTTTGCCTCGACTTGCTTACGCCAATGATCAAGCAGAACGAGATTACAAATGCCTTCAGGAATACGCTCATCGTAAAAACGATAAAGCGTGTGATCATCTACGAGGATGTCGCGCCTGCGGGATTTTGACTCGAGTTTTTCAATTTCATCAATCAGCTTACGATTGTGACGGTAAAAACCCGCTTTAGAATTGAGCTTCTGTTCCACCAGACCCTGCTGAATAAACAACTGACGTGCTTTTACGGGGTCAATACTGCCGTAGTCAACGAGTCTCTTTTTAATGATCGTAACGCCGTATAACATCACCTCTTCAGAGGCTAAAACCTGAGATCGTTTCGCAGAAAAATGCGCTTGCTGATGGTGCCTTTTAACAAGGTGCAGCGCCAGGGGTTCGACCCATTGACTGTCTATCTGCGCGACGGTGCGAGCGAAAAGCCTGGTCGTTTCAACAAGCTCTGCAGACATCACCCACTTGGGTTTTCGTTTAAACTGCGATGAACCCGGAAATATAACGTGCTTTCTGTTGCGCGCACCGAGGTACTCAGTCTCACTGACCTTCTCACCAATATTACCCAACAATCCTGTTAGAAGGGCCTGGTGTACGATCTCATAATCTGCAGGCGTCGAATTTTGCTTTAGTTTCATCTCTCGACTCATCAGCAGAAGTTGACGATGATTTTCTCGCCATTCCCTCATGCGCATAAACGACAGAAAGTTAGTTTTACAGAATTTCCTGAGCTGACTCTGTTTGAGAGACTGGCGTTGTTCCTCATAAAAGTGCCAAAGGTTTACGAAAGTTAAAAAGTCAGACTGGTCATGCCAGTGCTCCCGGTGTTTCTGGTCCGCAGCCTGCTGTTTTTCATGGGGTCGCTCTCTTGGGTCCTGCGCTGCCATCGCACTCACAATAATCAGGACTTCATTGAGACAGTTCAGCTTACCAGCCGCCAGCAACATACGCGCGAGTCGAAGATCAATCGGAAAGCGGGTCATGTCTCTTCCGATTCGAGAAATGTTTTTGCGGTCATCCACCGCCTGGAGCTCATATAGTAGCTGGTAACCGTCGTTAACCTGTCTTTGCTCTGGACGCTCGATAAAGGGAAACTGATTGATGTTACCCAGTTTTAAATTGAGCATTTGTAGGATCACGGCGGCCAAATTTGTCCGCAATATCTCAGGTGTCGTGAACTCAGGTCTGGAGAGAAAATCTTCCTCTGAGTACAACCGAAAGCAAATGCCATGACTTACCCGGCCGCAACGACCCTTACGCTGATTCGCACTCGCCTGAGAGATTGGTTCGATCGGTAATTGTTGCACCTTGGAGCGAATGCTATACCGCGAAATTCGAGCTGTGCCGGGGTCTATGACGTACCGAATACCTGGCACGGTCAGTGAGGTCTCAGCGACATTGGTCGCCAACACTATTCTTCTACCGGTGTGCTTCTGGAACACTCGATTCTGTTCGGCGATACTCAGCCTAGAGTACAAAGGAAGCACCTCAGCGCTTCGAAGGTCTGATTTCCTTATCTCCTGGGCAACATCCCTTATTTCTCGTTCACCTGCTAGGAAAACCAGCACATCACCGGGCGACTTTGCACCACGCTCTAGGTGTTCGATCTCGTGCAAAGTATCCAGAATTCCCTGGTTCAACACCTCATCGCTGTCGTTATCCTTCGAATCCGGATCAGCGGGACGATAATGCACATCGACAGGAAAAGTGCGTCCCGAGACCTCGATAACCGGAGCACGACTAAAGTGCCTAGAAAATCTATCGACATCAATTGTCGCCGAGGTGATGATCAGTTTTAAATCGGGTCTTCTTGGCAATATACGTTTCAAATAACCCAGCAAAAAGTCAATGTTCAGACTTCGCTCGTGCGCTTCGTCGATAATGATTGTGTCGTAGTTTTCCAAAAACTTGTCGGTTCGAGTTTCAGACAGCAAAATACCATCTGTCATCACTTTTACGTTCGATTCCTCGGATGACTGATCTGTAAATCTCACCTGATAACCTACGGCCTTGCCGAGGGGCACGTCGAGTTCTTCAGCAATGCGATGCGCCACAGTTCTGGCTGCGACTCTTCTTGGTTGTGTGTGTCCAATCGTTCCGAAAACACCCCGCCCAAGAGACAGACAAATTTTGGGAAGCTGAGTGGTTTTTCCTGAACCGGTCTCACCGGCAACACTAATGACCTGATTTTCAGCAATGGCTGTTTGAAGCACTTCAAGTCGTTGACTCACTGGGAGCGTTTCGGGAAAAGTTGGACTTGGTAGCTGTGCCTTTCGTTTTTCAGCCAGCGCCATAGACTTCGACATCACCAGATCACCATTAGATGGGCCTTTCTTGCGGGGTGCCCGCCCACCTTTTAATTTTTGACGCAGGCGATGCCGGTCCCTGATCATGCAAAGATCTATAAATTCATGAATGTTTTTATTTAGGTCTTTTTTCACTAGCACTGATACTTGAATTGAATTCGGCCGCGAACCTGCCAGCCCCATCCGAATGCATTATTTTAATTGAAATAACGCAGCGCTCAATCTTATCGATTCAAAATTATCTCGAGTATGCCCGTAACACCGGCCTACCAATCGTGGTATTAACCTGACGAGGAGTTTCAAGCGATTGTACTCGCCCAATTACTTCTCGGGTTGGGACAACTTGTCGCCCGCCGGTTAACAATGGGTGCTTCAGTTTTATCTGGTTGTCAGGGCTTAGCTGATTAGTATCCAGCTATCCCTCCATCTGGCTGTCGTCGATCAACGCCACCCTCAAGCACATCAGCTTCACGGTTAACCATAATCACTTCTGCAGAACCCTGGTTTAATCTCACCTCGAGCTCATGCCCCATTGACTTGAGACCACGCAGCGAATCCATTGAAAAAGTTTGCTTCTCGTATCGTATGACATCAGGTAACCACTGGTGATGAATCCTACCAGCGTCAACCGCTGACTGCGCATTCATACCGTGATCGACCACATTCAGAATTATCTGCATAACGGTGTTTATGATTGTTCTGCCTCCAGGTGTACCCACAGTCATGAAAAGCTCACCATCTTTTGCAACAATTGTGGGTGTCATACTTGAAAGCATACGTTTACCCGGCTTCGCGAGATTCGCAGGTGTGCCGATCAGCCCTTGAGCATTTGTCAAACCAGGTCCAGCATTGAAGTCGCCCATCTCGTTGTTAAGTAGAAACCCACCACCCGGTACAACAATGCCCGAGCCATAGCCGTACTCAAGCGTATAAGTGAGCGATACGGCGTTTCTATCTTTATCTACCACGGTGAAATGGGTTGTTTCAGGACTTTCCTTTGGCAAAATAATTGCGTTCGCATCGGATCTGGACGCCTCATTTGGATCGATAGTGTTCCTCAACTGCTCTGCATAAGCCTTTGAGATCAAGCGATCGATGGGCATGTCTGTATTAAAATCCGGATCGCCAATAAACTTCGCTCTGTCAGCATAGGCGCGACGCATCGACTCGACCATATAATGCAGCGTTTCTGTTGTACCGAAACCCGAAGTTGCAAGGTCAAAGCCCTCGAGAATATTCAGCATTTCAATCAATGCCGTACCACCGGAGCTGGGTGGCGGCATGGAAATAATCTCATACCCTTTGTAACTACCGATCAGCGGCTTTCGCTTTTTAGCCTCGTAGTTCGCGAGATCTTCCAGCGTAATTAGTCCCCCATTGGCGTTCATTTCCTTAACGATCAATGCCGCTGTTTTGCCTTTATAAAAACCATCAGGCCCCTTGTTTGCTATTCGACGTAGGGTTTTTGAGAGGTCTTTTTGCCGCCAAAGGTCGCCTGCTTCGAGCAGTTTACCGTAATTCGTAAATTGCGCTTTTGAAGCAGGGTATGGTGCAAATCTTGGCATCGCTCGCTTTAATGATTTTGCCAGCCCATCAGTCACGACAATACCTTTTCGGGCAAGTTGCACCGCTGGCATGACTAATCGCTGCCAAGGCAGCTTGCCATGTTCCTGCCACGCAAGATAAAGCCCTTTCACAACACCTGGAACACCGATCGATTGATAACTGAGGTGATGTTTCTGAAAACTATATTCGCCATCAACAAGCCACATTTGAGCGTGTGAACCGCTCGGGGCCACTTCTCGAAAGTCATAAGCAATAGGCTCTCCCTCCGCGGGACGCAGCATCAGGAAACCACCACCACCTATATTTCCTGCGGTTGGGTGCGTCACCACAAGTGCAAACGCCGTTGCAATCGCTGCGTCTACAGCGGTTCCGCCATCTTTTAAAACATCGGCACCAATCATTGATGAAATGTTATTTGCTGAGACAACCATGCCGTTTTGGGCAACCGTGGGCGCATTGGCCGCATGCGCTGCATGCAATGCAAAGATATTGAGGATTATAAACACGATGCTAATGCTGACTTTCACAAAAACAGTTCGTGCAATATCGATTATTGCGAGCTCACTAAAACCCAACCTTATCGTCGTAATCACTATAAAAACTTTACCTTCAGTTACAATGAGTTCTTGCGCATTATTTCAATACACAGATATAAAAAAGCCAGAAGTCCGAGAAGACTTCTGGCTGCAAATCATATCAGATCCCTGACAACCCTTGCTGTACCATCGCACAACACTACATCACTTGTTTTTGCGAACAGTGATCGCCTCAATTTCCACAAACATGAGTGGCTGCACAAGTGCAGCAACCTGCAGTGCTGAACGCGCGGGCAAATTGGGTTGCTCCTCGGTCCCAAAATACAGTCTGTAAGCTTCCATAAATCCGCCAAAGTCCATTTTTCCGCCGTTTGCCGGATCACCGACAAGGAAAACGGTGAGCTTGACAATATCGCCCATATCCATACCCTGGCGTTTCAAATTGACTTTGATCCTCTCGAACCCCGAAATAGTTTGGGTTTTTGTATCACCAAAAAACGCTGGCGTTCCACGCTTGGCATCTGGATTCGCCGGGCCAGGGATCGTTCCACTTTGAAACACAATCGTATTGCCCGCAGGTACTTCAACAGCAGAAGCGATGGGAAATTTTGAATTATTCGGCAAGGGATGTCGGATGACATCTGCCACAACAGTTACAGAAAACGTTGCCGTTAAAAG
This sequence comes from Pseudomonadales bacterium, assembly GCA_964228885.1. Lineage (GTDB taxonomy): Bacteria > Pseudomonadota > Gammaproteobacteria > Pseudomonadales > Azotimanducaceae > UBA4582. The sequence goes on from CAXRCG010000156.1 coordinate 7,172, forward strand.
CGCAAATAACAACATTGACGCACTGATCGACACATTACTTTTTTTCATGGTGACTCCTTCCAGATCGCTTCACTAAATAAATTTACGTGTATGACTGACGCTAGACACTGAATATAACTCAGATTATCTTTCTTAGCACAGTCCCCATCCAATATTCGCGTCACAACTATCAAGTCTGACTTGTCGAAGCCAAGGCAGATCCATCCTGAGATGTATCTAGTTGCAACACTTGATTTGTAATCGAGCCGGCAGTCATCGCACCGTTAACATTCAAAGCCGTTCGCGCCATATCAATCAGTGGTTCGATCGATATCAACAGAGCAACCAGTACAACCGGCAGCCCCATCGCAGGAAGCACCATCAGTGCAGCGAACGTTGCGCCACCGCCAATACCAGCGATGCCAAAAGAACTGATTGCAACAACACCAACAAGGGTCACCATAAACGTAGGATCAAGCGGGTCAATACCCATCGTCGGCGCTATCATTGTTGCCAACATCGCAGGGTAAATACCGGCACAACCATTTTGACCAATCGTCGCGCCGAAGCTCGCTGAGATATTCGCAATTGTAGGATGATGCTTTAGATCCCTAATCTGAGTTTCTACATTCAATGGTATCGTTGCAGCAGAACTTCGTGAGGTAAAGGCAAAGGTCAGCACAGGCCAAACTTTTTTGAAATAATGCCAGGTATTGACACCAAAACCGGTCAACAACAACCCGTGAACAACGAACATCAAGGCAATCGCAACATAGGAAGCTACGATAAAGCTCAAAAGATCAAGAATATCGCTACCGCTCGACCCAGCAGTCACTTTAGTCATCAGTGAAAGTACGCCGTAAGGGGTCAGATTAATAACAAGGCTCACCAACTTCATCACAACTGACTGCGCTGTTTCCATAAACTCTCGAAATTTTCGGCCCTGCTCTGGCTCGTCTCTTGTGACCTGAAGGCCCGCAATCCCGGTTAGAATTCCGAAAATAACCACCGCAATAATTGACGTCGGGCGCGAGCCGGCCAGATCACTAAAGATATTTTGAGGAATAAAACTCAATATGATTTTTGGAAAACTTAAGTCCGTTACAGCACCCTGACGAGACTGCAATACTTCAGCCCTGGCTAATTCTCGTGCGCCATTGGTCAAACCATCGGCACTTAGTCCGAAGATATTCGCCACTGCTATGCCTACAATAGCCGAAATAATGGTTGTACCCATTAATACAGCGACGACGCTACCGCCAATTTTTCCTAACGTGGAAATCTCATCCAACTTTACAACAGCAGCAATCATCGAGATAAGAATCAGCGGCATGATAATCATTTTCAGCAGGCTGACATAACCGCTGCCAACCATGCTACTCCATGCTAACGTTTCCTTTATCGTTGTAGGATCGGCGCCGTAAATGAACTGAAAAACCAGTCCAAGCAATGCGCCCAGAACAAGGCTCACTAGCACCCTTTGCGATAGACTGACCCCTCGACTCGCGAGATGCATCAGGCCATATAACAACCCGACGAACACCGTCAGATTGAGCATTACCGTATAACTCATCTAAATCACCTAACTAAGCTTAAAGCAGATACTATTTCCGTACGTATTTCTTGACAGATCTTGGCCCCACTTCTGCTCCGTAGATGTTACCAAGCGCATCTACAGCAACGCCTTCAGCCGCACTTGTACCTTTGCCGTCCGGATCTGGTTCTGGATCCGGAATAAATGCGGTAACGAACCCATCCTTCGCGCTGCCAATTCTTATACCACGCTGATAACCTTGATTTCTTCTCGCGTTAGATTCCGAATCGGCAGAATATAGCACATCATTTTTATCAATAAACAAACCGCTTGGTCTGCCAAATTGCGTCCAAGTCGCCAA